>CAYNCY010000013.1:0-19102 GCA_964395195.1 uncultured Steroidobacteraceae bacterium | reverse complement strand
AGGGCGTTGCGGCCGACGTTGAGCATCGCCTGGATCATCTGGTCGCGGTCGACGTGCACGTCCGGCAGGCTCGGGTCGTAGTCGCGCTGGATCACGATCCCGGCCGGCGCCTCGCTCCTGAGCAGCTGGTGCACGTGCTCGATGAGCTCGTGCGGGTTCAGCGTCGTCTTGTGCGGCACGCCGCCCGGGCCCAGCAGGTTGTCAACGAGCTTCCTGAGGCGATCGGCCTCGCGGATGATGAGCTGCGTGTACTCCCTGAGCGGCTCCGCCGGGAGCTCCCGCTCGAGGAGCTGCGCTGCGCCCCGCAAGCCCCCGAGCGGGTTCTTGATCTCGTGCGCGAGCTGGCGAACCATCAGCCGGTTGCCGCCGAGCTGCGTCAGGAGCGCCGTGTCGCGGTTGATGCGCTGCTGGCGAGTGGTGTCGGAGATCTCGAGCAGGACGCGCTCGCTGTCGAGCGGCGTCGCCGTGCAGTCGACGACGAAGTGCGCGGTGCTGCGTGCGGTCGGCACGAGTCTGAGTTCGCGGTGCGCGATCGCATCGTTGCCCGCGCGTGCGCGCGCGACGATGGACTCGATGGGCTCCGGGTCGCGCACGAGCTCGGCGAGCGGACGGCCGCGCGATTGGTTGATGCCGACCGCAAGCAGCGTCTGCGCGGACGCATTCAGGTATTCGATCGTGCCGCGCGAGTCGAGGATCGCGACGCCGATCGCGAGCGCATCGAGGAGGCCCGCGAAGTCGAAGGAGGCGGGGACGAAGCGGGCCTCAAGCGCCATGGGGCGCTCCCGGCCGGCCGGATCTCAGCCCTTCTTGGGCGGCGTCAGCGCGGGACCGCGCGGCGGATGCGTATTCACCGAGGGCTCGCGCACGTAGAACGTGACCCCGGGTGCCGAGATGAGCTCGTGCCCGGCCGAGTCCGTCACGACCGCCGACAGCGTGTGCGTGCCGCGGTCCACCTGGAACGCAGCCGACAGGCCGGCGCCGCTCGGCTCCGGCTGTCGTGTTCCATCGAGGACGAACCATACCTGGTGACCGCCGAGGAGATCGGGCTCTAGGACGGCAGAGGCATCGACATGCCCGCCGTTGTTGACGAAGGCTTCGCCCTCGGTCGGCCGCGTGATCTCCATCCGCGTGTACTTGAAGCTCGTGGCTCCCGCAGGCTTGCGGCCGGCATTCGGGCTCGCGCCGGCGGAAGGGTTGCTCTTGTAGGTCTGCGCAGCCGCGATCTGGACTTTCTCGGAGCCGGGCGCAGGCCGGTCGGAGTAGTGCGTGACGCCGTCGGCGTCGACCCACTTATATAGCGTAGCGCTGGCGCCGGCCGTGACGCTGAATGCGCCGAGGATGACGAGCGAGGCAGTCGCGCAGAACCCGACGAGCTGAGAGCGAATCGAGCGCATGAACCGAGCATAGCCGTTCGCCTTTGGCGTGACAAAGCACGACCCGCCGGGAAGCTCCGGCGGCATCGCAGACCGCGCGCTGCGTCACAGATTTGAAAGGTCGACCGGCGGGGCGCGGACACGCGCCCCGCCGGCCGGCCGCGCGCTCAGCAGCTGTAGTACATGTCGAACTCGACCGGATGCGTGGTCATCCGCATGCGCGTGACTTCCTGCATCTTGAGCGCGATGTAGGCGTCGATGACGTCGTCCGTGAACACGCCGCCCTTCTTCAGGAACTCGCGATCCTTGTCGAGGTAGTCGAGCGCCTGGTCGAGCGAGTGGCACACGGTCGGGATGTGCTTGGCCTCCTCGGGCTCCAGGTCGTACAGATCCTTGTCCGCCGGGTCGCCCGGGTGGATCTTGTTCTGGATCCCGTCGAGGCCCGCCATCATCATCGCCGCGAACGCGAAGTACGGGTTCGCGCTCGAGTCGGGGAAGCGCACCTCGATGCGCCGCGCCTTCGGGCTCGACACCCAGGGCACCCGGATGGACGCGGAGCGGTTGCGCGCGGAGTACGCGAGCATCACCGGCGCTTCAAATCCAGGCACCAGGCGCTTGTAGCTGTTGGTGCCGGCGTTGGTGAACGCGTTCAGCGCGCGTGCATGCTTGATGATGCCGCCGATGTAGTAGAGGCAGGTCTCCGAGAGGCCCGCGTACTTGTCGCCCGAGAAGATGTTCTTCCCGTCCTTCGACAGCGACTGGTGCACGTGCATGCCGCTGCCGTTGTCGCCGACGATGGGCTTGGGCATGAACGTCGCGGTCTTGCCGTAGCCGTGCGCGATGTTGAGCACGGCGTACTTGAGGATCTGCACCTCGTCGGCCTTCTTCACCAGCGTGTTGAAGCCGACGCCGATCTCGCTCTGCCCGCCCGTCGCGACCTCGTGGTGGTGCACCTCTACGGTGAGGCCCATTTCCTCGAGCGCGCCGCACATCGCCGCGCGGATGTCGTGGAACTGGTCGACCGGGGGCACCGGGAAGTAGCCGCCCTTGACGCCCGGGCGGTGGCCGCGGTTGCCGTCCTCGAGGTCGACGCCCGAGTTCCAGGCGCCCTGCACCGAGTTGATCGAGTGCGCGGCGGAGTGCATCTCCGAATGCCACTTCACGGTGTCGAAGATGAAGAATTCGTTCTCGGGACCAAAGTACGCCGTGTCGGCGATGCCGGTGCTCTTGAGGTAGGCCTCGGCGCGCTTGGCGAGCGAGCGCGGGTCGCGCTCGTAGCCCTGCATGGTCGCGGGCTCGATGATGTCGCAGCGCAGGTTGACCGTCGTCTCCTCGAAGAAGGGATCGAGGACCGCGGTCGCGGGGTCCGGCATCAGGATCATGTCGGACTCGTTGATGCCCTTCCAGCCGCCGATCGAGGAGCCGTCGAACATCTTGCCGTCGACGAAGAACTCCTCGTTGACGTAGTGCGCCGGGATCGTGACGTGCTGTTCCTTGCCGCGGGTGTCGGTGAAGCGCAGGTCCGCGTACTTCGCCTCTTTGTCCTTGATCAACTTGACTACATCGGCCGGCTTCATCGCGAACCTCCAGGTAAAGGGCATTAGCTCGACGTCGGGTCGGTCGGGGACCGGCCTCGCTCGGCTGCCGTGTATCGAAACAGGAACCTAGAATTGCAGGTTTCGTGCCCTTGCACCACTTCGACGCAGAATCAGGGGTTTACGTCGGGGTAGAAGCGGTGAGGGCGAAAAGACGCACTAAGATAGTGCGCTTGTAGCACGGCTCGCACCATTTAAGTGCGATCACGGTCACGGATGTAAGCCCGGCCTGCGCAGTCAGGCGCTCGGTGCCGCCGGATAGAGCGTCCGCAGTCGCTTCTTGTCGATCTTGCCAGTCGCGCCGAGCGGGATCTCGTCCACGAAGAGGATGTGCTCGGGGATCCACCAGCGCGCGATCTTGCCCTCGAGGAAGGCGAGGAACTCCGCCTTCGTCGCGGTCATGCCGGGCCTCAGGCGCACGAGCAGGAGGGGCCGCTCCTGCCATTTCGGATCGGGAATGCCGATGACCGCGGCCATCAGCGCCGTCGGGTGGCTCGCGGCGGCGTTCTCGATCTGCACCGAGCTGATCCATTCGCCGCCCGATTTGATGACGTCCTTCGAGCGGTCGGTGATCTCGAGGTAACCGAACTCGTCGATCGAGCCGATGTCGCCGCTGTCGAAGTAACCCTCGGCGTCGAGCGCATCGTCCTCGGCCCGGAAATACCGTCCGACGATGCACGGCCCCTTTACCTTGATGTGTCCCGCGGCGACTCCGTCGCGAGGCAAGGCGTTGCCCTCGTCGTCGGTGATCTTCATGTCCACCGAGACGCCGACTCGCCCCTGCTTCAGTGCCTGCGCATGCCGGCGCTCGGCCGGAAGGGCCTCGACGTCCGCGCTCGGGTATCCGGTCGTGCCGATCGGGCTCATCTCGGTCATGCCCCAGGCGTGGTTGACCGCGACCCCGAAACTCTCGAACGCGCGCATGAGACCGGAGGAGCAGGCCGAGCCGCCGATCAGCACGCGCTTCAGGGTCGTGAGCTTCAGGTCCTTCGAGCGCATGTAATCGAGCAGCAGCTGCCACACCGTCGGCACCGCGCAGGTGACCGTGACCCGCTCGCCCTCGAGGAGCCCGTAGATCGATTCGCCGTCGAGCCTCGGTCCCGGCAGCACCAGGCGCGCGCCCGCGATCGCGGTCGCGAACGGCACGCCCCATGCATTCGCATGGAACATGGGCACCACCATGAGCGCGGTGTCGCGCGCGGTGAGGCCGAGCTGCTCGGGTGAGCTCGCGAAGAGCGTGTGCAGCAACTGCGTGCGATGGCTGTAGAGCACGCCCTTGGGGTTACCGGTCGTGCCGGAGGTGTAGCACAGGCCCGCGGGGAGGTTCTCGTCGAAATCGCCCCAGCGCGAGTCGACGGGCTGGCCCTGGAGCTGCGCCTCGTAGCCGACGGTCGTGCGCCCCGCGACCGGTGCGGGTGCGGCGGCGCCGATCACGACCACGCGCTCGACGCTCCGACAACCGGGCAGCACGCGTTCGAGGCTCGGGACGAACGCGGCGTCCGTGATGATCCAGCGGTCCCCGGCATGATTGATGATGTAGGCGAGCTGCTCGTCGAACAGCCGCGGGTTGAGCGTGTGGCAGACGGCGCCCATGGCGGCGATCCCGAACCACGCCTCGACGTGCTCGCTGCCGTTCATCGCGAGCGTCGCGATGCGATCGCCCTTGGCGATGCCGCCCGCGATGAGCGCCGAACTCAGCTGATGCGCGCGCCGGTCGATGGCGGCATAACTGCTGCGCGAGACGACGCCGGCAGCGTCGCGACTGACGATCTCGACGTTGGGGTGCCAGCGCGCGGCGTGCGTCAACATCTTGTCGACGGTCAACGACCACGACTGCATCCGGCCGAGGCCAGCAAACTCGGTTGCTTCGGTTATGGCGCCCCCTTGCGCCGTCCCGCGCGGCGCGTGACTACGATACCCGAACGGATCCGCGGCAGGGGTCGGCTATAATTGCGCGTTCCCGACGCCGGGCTTGCCGGCCACACCCGCTCGAGGCAGTTCATGGCCCGCCCCCGGATCGGCGTCCCGCCGCGCACGTTTCAGGACCTCATCTTCACGCTGCAGAAGTACTGGGCGGACCGGGGCTGCGTGCTCTTGCAGCCCTACGACATGGAGGTCGGCGCGGGCACGTTCCACACGGCGACATTTCTCCGCGCCGTGGGTCCCGAGCCCTGGAACGCGGCCTACGTGCAGTCCTCGCGCCGCCCGACGGATGGCCGCTACGGCGAGAACCCGTTCCGGATGCAGCACTACTTCCAGTTCCAGGTGGCGATGAAGCCCTCGCCGCCCGATTTCGTGGAGCTGTACCTGGGTTCGCTCGCGGCGCTTGGCTTCGACGCCAACACCCACGACATCCGCCTGGTCGAGGACAACTGGGAGTCGCCGACGCTCGGTGCCTGGGGACTCGGCTGGGAGATCTGGCTGAACGGCATGGAGGTCACCCAGTTCACGTACTTCCAGCAGGTCGGCGGCCTCGACTGCCACCCGGTCATGGGCGAGATCACCTACGGACTCGAGCGCCTCGCGATGTACCTGCAGGGCGTCGAGAGCGTGTTCGACCTCACCTGGGCGGACGGTCCTAGCGGCCGCATCAGCTACGGCGACGTCTATCACCAGAACGAGGTCGAGCAGTCGAAGTACAACTTCGAGATCGCCGACACCGCCGAGCTCTTCCGCCAGTTCGACGCGCACGAGCGCGAGTGCCAGCGCGCGCTCGCCGAGTCGCTGTCGCTGCCGGCGTATGATCGGATGCTCAAGACCTCGCACACCTTCAACCTGCTCGATGCGCGCCGCGCCATCTCGGTGACCGAACGGCAGCGTTACATCCTGAGGGTCCGCACGCTGGCGCGCGGGGTTGCGGAGGCCTTCCTCAAGAGTCGCGAGGCACTCGGCTTCCCGATGCTGAAGAGCGTCGTGCGCGGCGTCGACCCGCCGCTACCTGAATCGGGCGCGAGCCCCGCCGGGCGGTTCGCGTGAGCGCGCGCGACCTCCTCGTCGAGATCGGCACCGAGGAGCTGCCGCCGAAGTCACTCCTCGCCCTCTCGGACGCATTCACCGAGGGGCTCGTCAGCGCACTCGCGGCCGCGGGACTCAAGCACGGCAAGGTCGAATCCTTTGCATCGCCCAGGCGCCTCGCGATCCTGGTGAAGCGCCTCGCCGAGCGGCAGCCCGACCAGGAAGTGAAGCGACGCGGCCCGCCGGTGAGTGCCGCGTTCGGCGCGGACGGTGCGCCGACGCGCGCGGCGACGGCGTTCGCCGAGTCGTGCGGAACGACAGTGGCAGCGCTTGGGCGCGTCACGGAACCCAAGGGCGAGTTCCTGAACTTCACCGGCATCCGCACGGGCGCCGCGACCGAGGCGCTGCTGCTCGCGATGGTCAACGACTCGCTCGCGAAGCTGCCGATTGCGAAGCGCATGCGCTGGGGTGCGGGATCCGCGGAGTTCGTGCGGCCCGTGCACTGGGTCGTGCTCCTCTACGGGGACGAGGTCGTCCCGGGCGAGATCCTCGGCATCGCGACCGGCCGGCACACGCGCGGCCACCGCTTCATGGCACCGAAGGAGATCGCGATCGCGACCCCGGCGGGATACGCGAAGAAGCTCGAGCGCACCGGCAAGGTGCTGGCGAGCTTCGCCGCGCGACGCGAGCGAATCCGCGCGGGCGTGACCGCGCTCGCCGCGGCCGAAGGTCTCATCGCCATCATCCGCGAGCCGCTCCTCGATGAGGTGGCGGCGCTGGTCGAGTGGCCGATGCCCCTCGCCGGCCACTTCGAGGAGCGTTTCCTGGCGCTCCCGCCCGAAGTGCTGATCGCGACGCTCGAGGATCACCAGCGTTACTTCCCGGTGCGAGACTCAGCGGGCGCGCTGTCCTCGATGTTCATCACCGTCGCCAACATCGAGAGCCGCGATGTCGCCGTGGTGCGCGCCGGCAACGAGCGCGTCGTCAGGCCGCGGCTCTCCGATGCCGTCTTCTTCTGGGATGCCGACCGCAAGCAGTCGCTCGCCTCGCGTCGCGAGGCGCTGAAGGCGGTGACCTTCCAGGCGCAGCTCGGCTCCTACCACCAGAAGAGCGAGCGCGTGAAGGCGCTCGCGCGCAGGCTCGCCGTGGCGACGCGGGCGGATGCCGCACTCGCCGAGCGCGCGGCCGAGATCGGCAAGTGCGATCTCCTCACCGGGCTGGTCGGTGAGTTCCCGGAGCTGCAGGGCGTGATGGGTAGCTACTACGCGCGCCACGATGGCGAACCTGCCGCCGTCGCGGACGCGATGGCGGAGCAGTACCTGCCGCGGTTCGCGGGCGATGCGTTGCCGAAGGGTCCGGTCGGCGCGACGCTCGCGCTCGCCGAGAAGCTCGACACGCTCGTCGGCATCTTCGCGACCGGCCAGAAACCATCCGGCACGCGCGATCCCTTTGGCCTGCGCCGCGCCGCGCTCGGGTTCCTGAGGATCGTGCTCGAGCAGCGGCTCGAGCTCGACCTGCCCGTGCTCATCGGGGCCGCGCTCGAGCTTGCGCGCGCGGACCTCGCGAGTGTCGCCGCGGCGCGTGCTCCGGCCCCGGGCGCCAAGGCACCGGCACCCCCGCCGCCCGCCGAGGTGGTGATCGCCGAGGTCTACGACTACGTCCTCGAGCGACTGCGCGCGTCCCACCTCGATGCGAACGACGGCACGACCGTCGAGATGTTCGAGGCGGTGCTCGAGCGACGCCCGGCCTCGCCCCTCGACTTCGAGGCGCGCTTGGGGGCGCTGCGTGAATTCCTGACGCTCGCCGACGCGCCCGCGCTCGCCGGCGCCAACAAGCGCATTGCCAACATCCAGAAGAAGGCCGGGAACAGCGGCGGCGGTGCGGTCAGGACGGAACTCCTGAGGCTCGCCGAGGAGAAGGCGCTCGCCGCCGAACTCGCGGCGCTCTCACCCGGCGTTGCCTCCCTCCTCGCGCGGCGCGACTACACGGGCGCGCTCAGGGAACTCGCACGGCTGCGCCCGGCCGTCGATGCGTTCTTCGACGGCGTGATGGTGATGGACGAGGATCCGGCGGTGCGCGCGAATCGCTTCGCACTCCTTGAGAAGCTCCGCGCCCTCTTCCTCGAGGTCGCCGACTTCTCGCGCCTGCCGGGCTAGGCCCGCCTCAGGTCGCGGTCGGGGGCGGAATCGCGGGCGGCGGCGCCGGTGGCGGTTGCGGCGGCACCGCGACGGCGGGGCGGCCTGCCTTCGCGGCGGCCGAACGCTCCTTGCGCGCGGCGTTCAGTTTCTTCACGTCGATCGCGCGGATCTCGAGGATCGGGCAGCGTTCCTGGTGCCCGACGAGGACGAATTCGAAGTGGCTGACCGTGTTGGCGGTCGAGCTCACGCCGAGGCGATGCGTCCATTCGAGGTCGATGCAGGGCGAGGCAACCGTGACGAAATAGGCTTCCCACGGCGTCGCCCAGAGCACGACCTGATAGGGGCCGACCGCTTCCCAGCTGTACAGGTTCCAGAAATGGAAGCTGTCGACCGGCGGACCGGTGAAGGGCAGGTATTCATTGAGAGCGGCGCCCGGTGGGCGCGTGCTCGCGCAACCCGCGAACAGCAGCGCGGCCGTGAGTCCGATGAGGATCCGTTTCATCTCAAGTCGCTCCAGGACAGGGCACCCCACAGCCGGTTGAACGGCAGGCGGGCATACCGGTTGACGCGATTGCCTTAAACTCCCTGCGGCATGCAGTGGCTCCTATCGCTCCTCTTCACGACCGTGCTCTTCCTGTCGACGTTCGTCTACGCGACGGTCGTCGTCGTCTGCTTCTGGCTGCCCTACCGCCAACGCTACGCCATTGCGCAGATCTGGGCGACGCACGAACTGTGGCTGCTCAAGGTCCTGTGCGGTCTCGACTACGTCGTTGAGGGCGCCGAGAACATCCCGCCGGGCGGTCACGTCTCGATGTGGAAGCACTCGTCAGCGTGGGAAACAGTAGCCCAGATGGTGATATTTCCGCCGCAATCGTGGGTTCTAAAGCGCGAGATATTGTGGATTCCGATCATCGGGTGGGCGACGTGGCTCATGGGTCCGATCGCGATCAACCGCGGCGCCGGGGCGGGTGCCGTCAAGGACGTCATCAATCAGGGGCGGCGACGCCTCGAGCAGGGCCGGGGCGTGTTGATCTTCCCGGAAGGCACGCGAGTCGCCCCGGGCCAGACCAAGAAATACGGGATCAGCGGCGCGCTCCTCGCCGCCGAGACGGGACGGAAGATCATCCCGGTCGCCCACGATGCCGGCCGCTACTGGGGCCGGCGCGGGCTCCTCAAGAAGCGCGGCACGATCCGCGTCGTGATCGGGCCGCCGATCGAGAGCGCGGGCCGCGATCCGCGCGAGCTCAACGACCTCACGCGCGCCTGGATCGACGCGAAGGTCGCCGAGCTCGGCGCTTAAGTCCCGCTCAGGCGCGCCGCACGCTCGCGGCGGTCTGCCCGAAGAGGATCTTCTTGGCGTCCTCGGTCATCGTCGCCGACGGGTTCCGGTGCGCCTCGCCCACCGCATAGGCCCGCACCGTGGCCGGACGCGCGGCGACGGCTTCGAACCAGCGCTTGAGATCCGGGAAGTCATCGAGCTTCTGCGACTGGCGTTCCCACGGCACGATCCACGGGTAGATCGCCATGTCGGCGATGGAGTACTCGTCGCCGGCGACGAAGGCGCGGCCGGCGAGCCGCCGGTCGAGCACGCCGTAGAGGCGATTGGTCTCGCGGACGTAGCGATCGATCGCGTACGGCAGTTTCTCGGGCGCGTAGCCGTTGAAGTGGTGGTTCTGCCCCGCCATGGGACCTAAGCCCGCCATCTGCCAGAAGAGCCACTCGAAGACGACCGCGCGCTCGCGCGTCGCGCGGGGCAGGAACTTTCCGGTCTTCTCGCCGAGGTAAGTCAGTATCGCGCCAGACTCGAACACCGAGATCGGCGCACCGCCGTCCGCGGGCGTCCGGTCGGTGATCGCGGGCATGCGGTTGTTGGGGCTGATCGCGAGGAAATCCGGCTTGAACTGCTCGCCCGCGCCGATGTTGACCGGCGTGATCTTGTAGGGAGTGGCGCTCTCCTCGAGAAACATCGTGATCTTGTGGCCGTTTGGCGTCGGCCAGTAAAAGAGTTCGATCATGGTCGTGCACCTGGGGATTCGGGGGATGGTGCACGGTAGCGCGCGCGCCGTCGGCGTGCGACTAACCGTCCGGAATGGGCTGCGACGCGGCGGGAATGGGGGGCGCTCGGCGCCCCGCCCCGCCCCGCTCAGACGTCGAGGTTGGCGACGGCGAGCGCGTTGCGTTCGATGAACTCGCGACGCGGCTCGACCTGATCGCCCATCAGGGTCGTGAAGAGGTCATCCGCCGCCACCGCATCGTCGATCCGCACCTGGATCAGGCGCCGGGTTGCGGGGTTGATCGTCGTGTCCCAGAGCTGCTCGGGGTTCATCTCGCCGAGGCCCTTGTAACGCTGGATCGCCTGGCCCTTCTTGGCCTGGTCCATCAGCCACGCCATCGCGTCCTTGAAGCTGGCAGCTTCGATGCGCTCCTCGCCCTTGGTCACGGAGCAGCCGACGCCGATGAGGCCGTCGAGGCCCTTCACGAGTTCGGCAATGCGCCGGTATTCCGCGGAGTCGAAGAACTCGCGCTGCAGGTGCTTCTCGGTCGTCAGCCCGTGTTCGGTCTTGAAGATGTTGAAGCGCACGGGCGCTCCGCCCGCATTGACCTGGAGCTCCACGCGATAGCTGCGCGCCTTGGTGTTCTCGGCGTTCAGCTTCGCCTCGAGCAGCTTCGACCAGTCGGTGAGGAGCGCGGGGTTGCCGAGATCCTCGTGCCGCACGACCGGCAGGTTGAGGAGCTGTTCGAGCACCCGGTGATCGTAGCGACGCGCCCAGCGGGCAATGATCGCCTGCACGTCGATGTACTGCTTCGCGAGCACCTCGAGCTCGGCGCCGCTGATGGTGCGTGCGTGCGCCTCGGGACCGGCGTGCAGTGCCGCCTGGTCGAGGGCGTTCTTGAGCAGCACCGAATTGAGCTCGGCGTCGTCCTTCACGTACATCTCGCTCTTGCCGCGCTTCACCTTGTAGAGCGGCGGCTGGGCGATGTAGATGTGACCGCGCTCGATCAGCACCGGCATCTGCCGGTAGAAGAACGTCAGGAGGAGCGTGCGGATGTGGGAGCCGTCGACGTCGGCGTCGGTGTTGTGGCAGCAGATGCCGCCCATGCCGGCGACGAAGTTCTCATCGCCCTCGACCGAGAAGTCGTAGACGTAACCGTTGCTCGGCGCGACGGCCTCGATGTCGAGGATTGGGAGCGTCATCAGGTCGCCATCGAGCATTGAGCCCTGGCGGGACCCCGCCGGCGGTGCTGCACCGAGCCCGGCCGCGAGCAGGTCGGCGCCTGCGTGGTCGGACCACGCGCCCCGCAGCCGCTCGAGATCGGCGCGATCCTCGATCGAGATGGAGTAGCGGGCGCGCACTGCCTCATCGCCCTGCTCGGCGAGCGAGGCGACGATGCCGAGCGAGCCCAGCACGTACATGAGACCGCTCGCGAGGTCGTAGGACGCCGTCGTGAGCGCGATGCTGCCGGAGGTCAGCTCTGCATCGCCAAAGAGGTAGCCACGCAGGTAGGCGACGCGCCCGTCATCATCGACATTGAAGACCACGTCCGGAATCCGCTGGCCGGCCGAGCTCGCCTCGCCGAGGCCGAAGACGTGCTCGAGCACGCGCGCGGCGATGCCGCTCGTGATGCGAAGCACTGGCGTGCGCGAGGCGCAAGTCGAGAGCACCGGGGCCTCGCCGAACACCTCGACGAGGCCTTCGGTCAGCTCGCGGGCGAAGCCAAGTCCCGCGGGCCCGATCGGGAGCGTCAGGCCCTCGCGCGTCGAATTGGCGCCCACGGCCGTGCAGAAGCCGAGGATGCCGAGCAGCGTCGGGTCGACGTCGAGGTGGCGGGGCATGCCGCGCCCCGCCGTTGCGTGGCACGCGAGCTCGAGATCCTCGCGAGCATCGAACCAGCCGAGGTCGTCCGCGGCGAGCGCGGACAGCCGCACGGCGTCGGTCGCGAGGCTGACGGCCTGGAATTCGTGGGTTCCGGCCGTACCCGTACGGACGGCGGCGATGCGCGTCTGCGACCAGGCGGCGACGGCCGGCCCGCGCACGAAGATGCCCTCCGCGGCCCCGGGGATCTCCCACAGCGCCTTCAGGACGTCGATGCGCGGCGCCACCGTGGCGGGGAGCCTCAGGCGCGCGGGCGCGACGAGGCTGTCGCCGACTCTCAATTCATCGCCGCGCTTCAGGCGAATCTCGCCCGCCTCGTGGACGAACACGCTGTGGCTCGAGGTCACGCGGACCGAGCGGCCGTGCGCGGCGCCGACCTTGAACAGGGTTTCCTCGAGCGGGTGGCGGATCACGCTCTTGATCGGGCGGAAGCGCACCTCGTGGCTGTCGATGCCGAAGCACATCACCTCGCCGAGCGTGTCGTCGGTGCGCTTGTCGACGCCCTCGCCCGCACCCTTCGCGCCGAGCGCGGCGTCGATGAACGCGCCGATGCGGACCATGCGCACGCCGCGGCGTGCGTCACGCACGAACACGTGATCGTCGCCGTCGACGCTCATGATGATGATGCGGTGATAGCGGAGCTTCTCGACGTCGAATTCGTTGCGGCCGATGCCGCAGCCGAGCGCGGTGATCAGCGTCCCGACCTCGGCGCTCGACAGCATCTTGTCGAAGCGCGCCTTCTCGACGTTGAGGATCTTGCCCTTGAGCGGGAGCACCGCCTGCGTGCGGCGGTCACGGCCCTGCTTCGCGGAGCCACCGGCGGAGTCGCCCTCGACGAGGAACATCTCGGAGAGCGCGGGATCCTTTTCCTGGCAGTCGGCGAGCTTGCCGGGGAGGCCCGCGATGTCGAGCACGCCCTTGCGACGCGTCATTTCGCGCGCCTTGCGGGCGGCCTCGCGCGCGCGCGCGGCGTCGATGATCTTGGCGACGATGGCCTTCGCCTCGGCCGGCTTCTCGAGCAGGAACGCCTCGAGCTTGTCGGCGACCGCGCTCTCGACGATGCCGCGCACCTCGGAGGAGACGAGCTTGTCCTTCGTCTGCGAGGAGAACTTGGGGTCGGGCATCTTCACCGACAGGATCGCGGTGAGTCCCTCGCGGGAATCATCGCCCGTCATCTCGATCTTCTCGCGCTTCGCGGCGCTGTCGATGTAGTCGGAGAGCTTGCGCGTCAGCGCCGCGCGAAATCCCTGCAGGTGCGTGCCGCCGTCCTTCTGCGGGATGTTGTTCGTGTAGCAGAACATCGACTCGGCGTACGAGTCGTTCCACTGCGCGGCCACCTCGACCGTGATCGGGCCCTGCGACTCGCGAAAATAGAACACCGTCTCGTGGATCGCGGTCTTGCCGCGATTCAGGTGCTTCACGAAGGCGCCGATGCCGCCCTCGTACTCGAATACGTCGCGCTTCTCGTCGCGCTCGTCGATCAGTTCGATACGTACACCGGAATTCAGGAACGAGAGTTCGCGTAACCGGCGCGCCAGGATCTCGTACGAGAAGTTGATGTTCGTGAAGGTCTCGGCGCTCGGCTTGAAGCGCAGCGTCGAGCCACGCTCGGTGGTCGGACCGATCACCGCGAGGGGGGCGACCGGGTCACCGTGCCGGTACTCCTGCCGGTGCAGCTTCCCGTCCCGCGAGATGGACAGGGTCAGGTGCTCGGACAGGGCGTTGACGACGGACACACCGACGCCGTGAAGGCCGCCAGAGACCTTGTAGGAGCTGTCATCGAATTTTCCGCCCGAGTGGAGGACGGTCATGATCACTTCGACGGCAGAAACGCCCTCCTCCGGGTGGATATCCACAGGAATCCCACGGCCGTTGTCGGTGACGGTGACCGATTCATCGGCATGGACGGTAACGACAATCCGATCGCAGTGGCCGGCCAGGGCTTCGTCGATGGCGTTGTCGACGACCTCGAAAACCATGTGGTGAAGGCCGGTTCCGTCGTCCGTGTCACCGATGTACATTCCGGGGCGTTTTCGGACCGCGTCGAGGCCCTTCAAGACCTTGATTTTACTGGAATCGTAGACGTCGTTGTCAGCCATGAAGGGCCCTTGCCTGAACGTTGCGAAATTATACCATTCAAGGGCTTAGAGCGCGCCCTTCCCGGCGGCCTTCGCGTCCATGGAAATCGCCCTCGACTGGCCCGCGCGGGCGTCGCGTTTTCGATGGTCCGGGAGCTCGGGTGAGCGATCGCGCGGATCGGCGCCGGCACGATATCCACAGATTCGCTCGACGCGAATCGCGAGTCAGTGTGCTTCGGAAATCCGGCCTCGTTCCACGTGGAACACTCGGCCTGGCGCCCCGAGGCCCGGCAGGTCCGGCTGCAGGGCCGTGACGAACAGCTGGACCGGCAGCGAACGAACCACGTCGAGGAGCCGGCCGAGGTTCGCCGCGTCGAGCTCCGCGGCCGGATCGTCCAGCAGCAAGGCGTTGCGCCCCGGTCGGCGTCCTTCCTGAACCGCGAGCTGCGCGAGGGTCAGCGCGGCCGCCAGCAGCTTCTGCTGCCCCCGGGAGACGCGCTCCTTCGCGAGATAGCTCGCGACGCGCACGGAGACGTCGGCACGGTGAGGGCCGACGTGGGTCGCGCCGTAACGGCTGTCGCGCTCAAAGCTGCGCTCGAGGGCCGCCCGGAAGGGCTCCTCGCCCGCCCAGCCCGGCTGGAGTGCCACGCTCACCTCCTCCCCGAGGAGCCTGCTGCCGAAGTCTGCGAGGACGGGGCCGAGGATTTCGAGGTAATCCCGGCGGATCTGGGTCAGTCGTTCGCCGGTCGCGACGAGCTCGGGCTCCCACACCCGGGCTGCGCGGGGGTCAAGACCCGGCTTCAGGGCCGCATTCCGCTGGCGGAGCGCTCGGTGGTAGCGCTGCCAGGTGTCCATGAACGTTGGTTCCACGTGGAACACTCCCCAGTCCAGGAAGCGCCGGCGGCGGTGCGGCCCGTCCTCGAGGAGCTTGTGGATTTCGGGGTCGATGGTCAGCGGCGGGAAATGGGTGGCGAGCTCCGCCGCCCCGCTCGCGGCCTGGCCGCCGATCCGGATGTCCGCGGATTGCCGGGTGCCTCCAATCCCGAGCACGGTGGTCAGTCCCCCGCTCTCGACCCAGCCAACGACCCGAAAGCCCGTCTCGCCCTGGCGAACGAGCTTCGAAAGCCCGCGCGTCCGAAAGGAACGTCCGCGTCCGAGCAGGAAAAGCGCCTCGAGGAGGCTCGTCTTCCCGGACGCATTGGGTCCAACGAACAGGTTGTAGCGCGCATCGAGCGCGACGTCGACCGCGGCGAGGCAGCGAAAATTCTCGACCGTCAGTCGGACGAGTGGCATGCCCCCGGCTAGAGGCGCATCGGCATCACGACATAGCGGCTGGCGCCGCCACCGGGCGCGCGCACGAGGCAGCTGCTGTTCGAGTCCGTGAGTCCCACCTCGACCTCGGCGCCGTCGATCGCGGCCAGCGCATCGAGCAGGTAGTTGACGTTGAAGCCGACCTCGAACTCCTCGCCCTGGTAGGCGACTTCGACCTCGTCCTCGGCCTCTTCCTGCTCCGGGTTGTGAGCCGTGAGCACGAGGAGGTTTTGCTTGAGCGCGAGGCGGATACCCCGGTACTTCTCGTTCGACAGGATCGCCGTCCGCTGAAGCGCACGGCGCAGTGCCTCGCGATCCGCCTTGACGATCCGGCCGGGGTTGGCGGGGATCACGCGGCCATATTCGGGGAAACGGCCATCAATCAGCTTCGAAGTGAAGCGAATGTCGCCTAACGTGATGCGAATGTGATTGCTGCCGACCTGGACCGCAACCGGCGCCTCGGCGCCGAGCAGCCGCTGCAGCTCCAGGACGCCCTTTCGCGGCACGATCACCTGCTGGGTGCCCGACTTCGTCACCAGTTCCATCTCGCACATAGCCAGACGATGGCCGTCAGTCGCGACCGTTCGAAGCATTTTCCCATCAGATTCGAGCAACATGCCGTTGAGGTAGTAACGGACATCCTGCTGCGCCATCGAGAAATGTGTCTTGTCGATCAGGCGCTTGAGCGCGCCCTGCTCGACCTGGAATGAGAGCTGCGCGTTGATTTCCTCGATCGACGGGAAGTCGGCGGCCGGCAGCGTCGTCAGGGTGAATCGGCTCTTGCCGGCCTTGATCGAGGCTTTCTCGCCTTCAATCGTGAGGACGACCGCGACCTTCTCGGGCAGCGCCCGGACGATGTCGAGAAACTTCCGGCCGGGGACTGTGACTTCGCCCGCCTGCTGGACCGTCACGTCGGCGCCCGCGACAAGCTCGACCTCGAGATCCGTGGCCGTGATCGACAGCCGGCCGTTTTTTGCGGACAGCAGTACGTTCGCGAGGATCGGCATCGTCTGGCGTCGTTCAACCACGCCGATGACTGCCTGCAGGGGCTCGAGAATCTTTTCGCGTTCGCTCGTGAATTTCATCGCATCACCTTCGGTATCGGGACGCCTCTGGGGCGCGCTCTGTTCCTAATTAGTCTTGGATGAGTATCTAGGAATACAGATAGCTGCTGTAGCAGCTAGTGACGGTGTATTCACTGGATAACCCCGAAAACTTGAGTGTCCGTCAGCCGTTGCAGCAATGACAGGTCTCTGGATAGTTCGACGTGAAGCATCGCGCAGGCTGTGCGACTCGTGTGGATATCTTGCCATGGTTTCGAGCCCGCGCCCTCGTCCACACGTTGTCCACATCAATTGGTTAGGGTTCTCAACAGGTTTGAGAAATCCTCGGCCATCCGACGCTCAATCTCGCGTAATTCCTTGATCCGCTTGCAGGCATGCAGCACGGTCGTGTGGTCGCGGCCTCCGAAGGCGTCACCGATCTCCGGCAACGAATGGTTCGTGAGTTCCTTGGCGAGCGCCATCGCCATCTGCCGCGGGCGCGCGATCGAGCGGTTGCGCCGCTTGGAGAGCAGGTCGGCCACGCGGATCTTGTAGTACTCGGCGACGGTCTTCTGGATGTTCTCGATCGTGACGAGTTTTTCCTGGAGCGCGAGCAGGTCGCGGAGCGCTTCCTTCGCGAAGTCGAGCGTGATCGGCCGGCCGGTGAACTCCGCGTTCGCGGCGACGCGCCGCAGCGCCCCCTCGAGCTCGCGCACGTTCGAGCGAATGCGCTTCGCGATGAAAAACGCTACTTCTTCCGGCAATTCCACGCGCGCGCTCTGCGCCTTCGACATCAGGATCGCAACGCAGGTCTCGAGTTCCGGCGGATCGATCGAGACCGTGAGTCCCCAGCCGAAGCGCGACTTCAGCCGCTCCTCGAGCCCGTTGACCTCCTTCGGATAGCGATCGCACGTCAGGATGACCTGCTGCTGACCCTCGAGGAGCGCGTTGAAGGTGTGGAAGAACTCCTCCTGCGAGCGGTCCTTGCCGGCGAAGAACTGGATGTCGTCGATCAGCAGCGCATCGAGCGACCGGTAGGCCTGCTTGAAGTCCGCGATGCTGTTGTGCTGGAGCGCCCTGACCATGTCGCCGACGAAGCGCTCGGAGTGCACGTACGCGACACGCGCCTGCGGACGCTTCGCGCGCATCGCGTTCGCGACCGCGTGCATCAGGTGCGTCTTGCCGAGGCCGACGCCCCCGTAGACGAACAGCGGGTTGTAGGCCTTGCCCGAGTTCTCGGCGACCTGGCGAGCGGCGGCCTTGGCGAGCTGGTTGCTCTTGCCCTCGACGAAGCTGTCGAACGTGAACTCGGGGTTCACGCGCGCGCCGACGACGATGGGCTCCGAGCGGGTCGAACGGACGCCGCCGAAGGAGCCACCCGGGGGCGCATTGAGCGGGGCGGGGAGGGGTGCCTCGGCGGGGGGAAGCGTGACCGCTGCCGGGCGTGTGCCGACCTCGAGCACGACGTGCGGCGGCTGGGTGCCGTGCCCGTTGATCGCGCCCCGCAGGATCTCGCCGATGCGCTCGAGGAGGTTCTGGCGAACCCAGTCGACCACGAAGCGGTTGGGGGCCAGAAGCCGGATGACGCCGCCTTCGTCGACCGCCTGCAGCGGGCGCACCCAGACGTTGAACAGCTGTTCGGGGACTTCGGCTTCGAGCTGCCGCACACACTCGATCCAGGGGCTGACCTCGGCGATGGACATCGGGCAGCTCGTGGTGGCGGCGGCGTAAAAAAGGGGGAGGGAGTCTATACCCCGGGTCGCTGCGATGTAACGGCAAAACGGCCTCCGGAGCCCGCCCCGGCGCGCCGCCCGGCCGTTGACATCGAGGGGGTCCGACACGTACATTGCGCGGCCCGGGCAGTACCGGCATCTCCCTGTTTTTTTGGATTATTTTCCATGGCGACCAAGCGCACATATCAGCCGAGCAAGGTCAAACGCGCCCGCACGCACGGCTTCCGTGCCCGCATGGCGGACAAGAAGGGCCGCCAGGTCCTCGCCCGCCGCCGCGCGAAGGGCCGCAAGCGCCTGATTCCCTGAGCGCGGACGCCTAGTCGTCCGCGCGCGGCGCCCTAGACCCGCGTCGCCGTGCTCCACCCGAACCGCTTTCGACCCTGCCACCGGCTCCGCAGTGCCGCCGATTTCGAGCGCGTGTATCGCGGCGGCAAGCGCGCCGGGGACGGTCTTTTCGCCGTGAACGCACTCGCCAACGAACTCGGCTTCGCACGGCTCGGCATGTCGGTGAGCACGCGCTCGGTCGGTAACTCCGTGCGCCGCAACCGCGTGCGCCGGATCATCCGCGAGCTGTTTCGCGAGCGTCGTTCGGAGCTTCCCGGCGTCGACCTCGTCGTGACGAGCCGTCCCGGTGCGAAGGACGCACCGCGCGAGGCCATCATCACGAGCCTCGGGCGCCTGATCGAACGCGCGCTCCCCCTCGCAGGACGCGCGCCGTGATGCGCGCGGGGACGCCACTCGATCGACTGAACGCAACGCTGGCGGCGTTTCTCAAGCTTCCCGTGCTCGCCTACCGCTACGCCTTGAGTCCGCTCCTCGGACCCCGGTGCCGCTTCTACCCGAGCTGCTCGGCGTACGCGCTCGAGGCGCTCGACACCCACGGCGGCTGGACAGGCGCCTGGCTGACGGCGCGACGCATTCTTCGGTGCCATCCGTGGCACCCCGGTGGCTACGATCCCGTGCCCGCGGGCACGGCGTCGGGCGACCACACCCACTGCAAG
>CAYNCY010000012.1:0-19476 GCA_964395195.1 uncultured Steroidobacteraceae bacterium | reverse complement strand
CGCGGGCGGAATGGCGGGTCTTGGCCGGAGCCCGGCCGCGCGCTGAAGGGGACCTCGATCCCGCGCCGTCAGGACGGCCGCAGCTGTCCCTGGCCGCGCACGAGGTACTTGTAGCTCGTCAGCTGCTCGACGCCGACGGGTCCGCGGGCGTGGAACCGATCGGTCGAGATACCGATCTCCGCCCCCATCCCGAACTCGCGCCCGTCCGCGAACTGCGTGGAGGCGTTGTGCATCACGATGGCGCTGTCGACGCGCGCGAGGAAGCGCTCGGCGGTCGCGGCGGCGCTCGTCACGATCGCCTCCGTGTGCGCCGAGCCGTAGCGCGCGATGTGCGCGATAGCGCCGTCGACGCCATCGACGAAGCGGGCCGCAATGATCGCGTCGAGGTACTCCGTGGACCAGTCCTCGTCAGTCGCGGCGCTGACCCGCGCGTCGAGGGCCCGGCACGCCTCGTCGCCCCGGACCGCGCAGCCGGCATCGAGGAGCGCGCCGAGCAGCGGGCCCGCGACCCCGGCCGGTGCCGCGCGATCGATGAGGAGCGTCTCCGCCGCACCGCAGACGCCCGTGCGGCGCAGCTTCGCGTTGAGGACGATCGCGCGCGCCATAGCCGGATCCGCCGCGGCGTCGACGTAGACGTGGCAGTTGCCCTCGAGGTGGCCGATCACCGGCAGCCGGGCGTCGCGCTGCACGCGTTCGATCAGGCTCCGCCCGCCCCGCGGCACGAGGACGTCCACGCAACCGTCGAGGCCGCCGAGGAGCGCACCGACCGCATCGCGATCGGCGGTCGGCACGAGCTGGATCGCCGCGGCCGGAAGGCCGGCGGCCGCAAGGCCGGCCGCGAGGCAGCGATGGATCGCGAGGTTCGAGTTGAGGCTCTCCGAGCCGCCGCGCAGGATCACGGCGTTGCCGGACTTGAGGCACAGCGCCCCCGCATCCGCCGTCACGTTCGGGCGGCTCTCGTAGATGATGCCGACGACGCCGAGCGGCACGCGCACCCGCTCGATGTCGAGGCCGTTCGGCCGCGACCAGCGCGCGAGCACCGTGCCGATCGGATCCTCGAGTGCAGCGATCTCCAGAAGACCGCTCGCCATCGCCTCGATGCGTTCAGCGGACAGCGTCAGCCGATCGATGAGCGCGGCGCCGAGCAAAGCGGCGCGCGCGCCGGCGAGGTCACGTTCGTTCGCCGCAAGGATCTCGGCAGTCGCGGCCCGGATCGCCTCTGCGGCCGCGCCGAGCGCGCGGTCCTTGGCGAGCCGCGGCGCGAGCGCGAGCTCGCGTGCCGCAGCCCGGGCCGCCCGGCCAAGGCCGAGCATGAGGTCGGCGACGGTCGCGGTGCCTGGACGGTTCTCGGGAGCACTCATCGGACTACTCCCGACCCGGCGGGAGCACGACGAGGTCGTCGCGATGGATCAGCTCCTCGCGGCCGCGGTAGCCGATGCGCGCCTCGATCTCGGCGCTGCGGCAGCCCGCGATCCGGGTGGCGTCCGCGGCGGAATAGGCACTGAGCCCGCGCGCGACCTCGCGCCCGTCGGCGACGACGCTGACGGTGTCGCCGCGTTCGAAGCGCCCGGTGACGCGCGTGACCCCCGCCGGCAGCAGGCTCTTGCCGCGCGCGAGCGCGAGGGCGGCACCGGCATCAATGAAGAGCCGGCCGCGGGGCCGCAGGCTCCCCGCGATCCACTGCTTCCTGACGGCAACCGGGGACGCCTCGGCGATGAACCACGTGCAGCGCTCGCCGTCCTCGATGGCCTTGAGCGGGTTCAGGCGATGACCGCTCGCGATGCACAGGCAGCAGCCTGCACCGAGGGCGATCTCGGCGGCCGCGACCTTGGTCGCCATGCCGCCGGAGCCGAGTCCCGACACGGGCCCGGTCGCGCTCGCCTCGAGCGCGCGGGTGATCGCGCGGACCTCGGGGACCAGCGTCGCGGTCGGGTCGAGGGCCGGGTTCGCGGTATAGAGACCGTCAATGTCCGACAGCAGCACCAGGCACTCCGCGCTCGCCATCTGCGCGACGCGCGCGGCGAGGCGGTCGTTGTCGCCGTAGCGGATCTCCGCGGTCGCCACGGTGTCATTCTCATTGATGACCGGCACCGCCCCGAGTCCGAGGAGCGTGTTGAGCGTCGCGCGGGCATTGAGGTACCGGAGCCGCTCCTCGGTGTCCTCGAAGGTCAGGAGCACCTGCGCGACGGCAAGGTCCCGCGCCTCGAGCACCTCCTGCCAGGCGTGCGCGAGCCGGATCTGTCCGACGGCGGCCGCCGCCTGGCTCTCCTCGAGCCGCAACCGCTCGGCGCCGAGCTTGAGGTGCCGGCGGCCCATCGCGATCGCCCCCGAGCTCACCACGATGACCTGTTGTCCCCGCTTCGCGACACGCGCGAGGTCATCCGCCAGGCTCTCGAGCCAGGTCCGGTTCAGGCGACCGCTCTTGGGGTCGACCAGCAGCGCCGAGCCGACCTTGACGACGAGTCGCCGCGCGTCGCGGAGGCGCCGCGCGCGCGTGCGGAATTCTGCTGCCGACATGGAGTATTGAGGCGTGCGGCATCGGGCCGCGCGCCCCGGAGAACTATACCGGGAAGGCCGCGTCATCGTCGCCACGCGGGGAAACGGCCGCCGATTGCCTGCGGCGGACCGAACCCATACACTCGATCGCGTCTCGGGGTGCGCCGCGCCGGTCCCGTGGCAGTCGTCCAGACGAACCGCGAATTGAGGATTGTTCCCGTGGGAAGAGAGTACGAACCGGCAGCCGGCAAGTGGTACCGCGACCTCGAAGAGGAGGAGTCGTTCCTGGTGCTATCGGTCGATGAGGACCAGGAGCTGATCGAGATCCAGCACGTCGACGGCGACATCGAGGAGATCGACGTCGATGCGTGGGCGGAGATGGACGTCGAACCGACCGAGGAGCCGGAAGGCTGGTCGGGATCGAAGAGCGACGAGGACGACGACGAGGACTGGGATGAGGACGAGGACGAGGACGACGACTGGGACGATGACGACGACGAGGACGATGAGGACGAGGACGAAGAAGAGCGCGATCGCGACGACTACTGAGGTCGTCGCTGCGTCCCCGCGTCGCGGACCCTGCCGCCGACGCTAACGAGAATCATTCCGCGCCACCGCGCTCGATTAATCGCTGCCCGCACGGCACACTCCCCTGGGTCAGCGGCCGTCTGTCGGCCGCCGAACCAGCGCAGTCCACAGGGATCAGGAGGCCGCGGTGCAGGACATCTCCGCCGTATTCGTGGTCGATGACGATGCCGCCGTCCGCGCATCCCTCTCAGGCCTCCTCAATGCCTCGGGACTCGCGGTCGAGAGCTTCTGCTCGGCGGATGAGTTTCTCGCCGGCTTCGACGCCGAGCGGGCCGGCTGCGTCGTACTCGACATACGCCTCGCGGGCATGGGTGCGCTCGAGCTGCAGCAGCGCCTCTGCGCACTGCACGCCATCGTGCCCATCGTGTTCATCACCGGTCACGGCGACGTGCCCCTCGCAATCGAGGCCATGCAGCACGGTGCCGTCGACTTCCTGCAGACGCCGTTCAAGGACCGCGAGCTCCTCGAGCGCGTCGGTTCCGCGCTGGCGCAGGATCGCGACAACCGCGCCTGCCTCAAGGCGCCGGAGGCGATCCGCGCGCGGCTCGAGTGCCTGAGCCAGGAGGAGCGCGACGTGCTCGAGCACTTCGCGGCGGACAAGCCCGACCGCCAGGTCGCGGGCGCGCTCGGCCTCAGCGTGCGCTCGGTGGAGATCCATCGCGCGCGCCTGCTCGAGAAAATGAGCGCCTGCTCGCAGGCGCACCTCGTGCGCATGGCCCTCGAGGTCCGCCGGCCGCACTGAGCGGACGGCGCGGCTGGAGAGACGATGACGAACCCCCCCGAGACGAGTCCCGCGCGCGTAGCCGAAATGCGCGCGAGCTGGTTCCACGAGGTCGAGTCGGCATGGCTCTACCGCCGGCTGGTGGCTGCGGAACCGGATGCGCGCAAGGGTGAGCTCTTCACGGCGCTCGCCGCCGCGGCTGAAGAACAGGCCGGCACCTGGGCCGCGCAGCTGCCGGGCGGCGCACCGGATTTCCGGCCGAGCGCGCGGGCGCGACTGGTGGCGCGGCTGCTGGTTCTGCTCGGGCCGCGGCGCGTCCGCGGCGCGCTGATCGCGCTCAAGCTTCGCGGACTGTCCATCTACAACGCGCCGACGGCGGCCGGGCACGCGATGCCGACCAAGGTCGAGGACGTCGGCCGCAGCCACCGCGGCCTCGGCGGTGGCAACCTGCGTGCCGCGGTGTTCGGCGTCAATGACGGGCTCCTCTCGAACGCCGGCCTGATACTCGGCGTCGCCGGTGCCGGCGTCGATGCGCACGTGCTGCTGGCGAGCGGCGTGGCGGGACTGCTCGCGGGCGCCTTCTCGATGGCGGCCGGCGAATACGTCTCGGTGCGCTCGCAGCGCGAGATGTACGAGTACCAGATCGCGCTCGAGCGCGAGGAACTCGAGGAGTATCCGGAGGAGGAAGCCGAGGAGCTCGCGCTCATCTACGCCGCGCGCGGCATGGACATCGCGGCGGCACGCGCGCTCGCCCACACGCTGATCAAGGACCCGAAGAACGCCCTCGACGTGCTCGCGCGCGAGGAACTTGGCCTCAACCCCGATGACCTGGGTTCGCCCTGGGGCGCCGCCCGGTTCTCGTTCGTGTCCTTCGCGGCGGGCGCGTTCCTGCCGCTGACCCCGTTCATCGCCGGGGCTTCGCTCGGCCGGGGCACCGTCTGGTCGGCGGGCGTGACGCTCCTCGCCCTGTTCTGCGTCGGCCTCGCGCTCAGCCTGTTCACGGGCCGCGATGCGCTGCGCGGTGGACTGCGGATGGTGGGGATCGGAATCCTCGCCGGCGCCGCGACGTTCCTGATCGGCCGCGCGCTCGGCGCCGCGATGGGCTGAGGCGGCCCCTCAGAGGTCGGCGCGCGGATCGAACGGCAGCTCCGTGCGCAGCTGCTCGTAGAGAGCCTTGGCCCGCTCGCTGTCGGCGGGCGGCAGCACGATCTTGAGAACCACGTACTGATCGCCGGCCGGATCGCCCGGCAGGCCGCGGTTCCTGAGACGCATTTTCTGGCCGGCGCGTGCGCCGGCGGGAATGCGCAGTTCCACCGACCCACCCAGCGTCGGCGTCGACACGGTCGCGCCGAGCGCGGCCTCCCACGGTGCCACCGGCAACTCGAGCGTGACGTCGCGGCCCTCCAGCTTGAACAGCCGGTGCGGCGCGATCTGCACCTCGAGCAGGAGATCCCCCGCCCCACCACCGCCGCTGCCGGTACCGCCCTGCCCGGCCAGGCGAATCACCTGGCCGGTGGTCACGCCGGCAGGGACCTTGACGTTGAGCGTGCGCTCCTTGAGCTCGACCTGACCGTTCGCATCGACGGCGGGACTCTGCAGCGAGATCTGCCGGCTCGTGCCGGCGAAGGCATCCTCGAGCGGGAGTTCGATGCGCGCGCGCGTGTCCTCGCCCCGCATCCGGAAGGTTTGGCCGTTGCCGCCCGGACCTCCCTCGTAGACCCCCTCGTTGCCGAACAGGCTCGAGAAGAAGTCACTGAAGCCCGGATCGCCGCCGGCGCCGGCACCGGCGCTGCGACGGGCACGCGGCCGTGACGAGGACGAAAAGTTCTGCTCCCAGCCCGGGGGGCGCCGGAACTGCTGCCCGCCCCGGTAGTCGGCGCCGAGCTGGTCGTAGGCGGCACGTTTCTCGGGGTCCTTCAGGACCTCGTACGCCTCCTGCACCTCCTTGAAGTGCGCTTCGGCGTTCTTCTCCTTGCTGACGTCCGGATGAAAGCGGCGCGCCAGCTTCCGGTAGGAGCGTTTCAGCGCATCGGGCGTCACCGTCCGGGGGACTTCGAGGATCTTGTAGTAGTCGCGGTATTCCATTCGGGCTCGGGGGTCGGCAGTCGCGGAAGTGCGTCGAGAGATGGGGCCGACCGGGCGATTCTCAACCTCCCCGTCGCCCGCGTACAGGGCGAGCAAATTGCGGACGAGATGCGGCCGGCGCGCTCATTAAGGCGGCTTCATGGAGCCAGGACCGCCGGGTGGCCGCTCCGGGTCCCGGGGCGGTATGCTTCGCGTTTGGCCGCTGGCGATGCCCGGATGAACCGCGATTTGGATGCAAGCCATCAGGCCCGTGCCTGGACGCTGCTGCTGATCGCCTGCGGCATCGCCTGGTTCGCGGTGCTCGGCGCGCGACCGCTTTTCAACCCCGACGAAGGCCGCTACGCCCAGATTCCGGCCGAGATGCTCGCCTCCGGCGACTTCACCGTGCCGCACCTCGATGGCCTCGTCTACCTCGAGAAGCCTCCGCTGCAGTACTGGGCGACCGCCGCGACGCTCGCGGTGTTTGGCCACAACGAGTTTGGCGCGCGCCTCTTCACGGCAGCGAGCGCGGTGCTGGCGATCGTGTTCGTGTACCTGCTCGGTGCGCGCGCGTACTCGCGCGAGCGGGGCCTCTTCGCCGCCGGGATGACGGCAAGCATGCTGCTCTACGTGTTCATGGGCCAGCTGATCACCCTCGACATGGCGCTCGCCTGCTTCCTCACGATCGCGGTTGCCGGCTTCGCGCTTGCGCAGCTCGAACGGGAGCGCGCGCCCAGGCTCACGCGCAACTGGATGCTCCTCTGCTGGGCGGCGATGGCGGCGGCAACGCTGACCAAGGGGCTCATCGGCATCGTGATCCCGGGCGCCGTGCTCGTCCTCTACACGCTCTGGCAGCGCGACTTCGCGGCATGGCGGAACCTGCACATCGGCAAGGGACTCGTGCTCCTCGGCGTCCTCGTGCTGCCGTGGTTTGTGCTCGTTGAGCGCGCGCAACCCGGAGCGCTCAATTTCCTCATCATCCACGAGCACTTCCAGCGCTACCTCACGCGCGTGCACGACCGCTTCCAGCCGTGGTGGTATTTCCTGATGATCCTCGCGGCGGGTTGCCTGCCGTGGCTGCCGCAGGTGGGCCGGGCGCTCCTGACGGGCTGGCGCCGGCAGGCGCCAGCGGGTGCGTTCGATGTCGGGCGCGTGCTCTGGCTCGCCGCCGCGTTCACGCTCTTCTTCTTCTCGCTCTCGGACAGCAAGCTCGCGCCCTACATCGTGCCGGTGCTGCCGCCGCTTGCGCTCCTCGCCGCCGTCGAGGGCGACACGGGCCGCACCGACCTTGGTCGGAGCGCGCTCCTCTCGGTCGCCTGCGGGCTCGTGCTTGGCGTCGCGATCCTCCTCTACGGTGCACGCGAGCTCGCGCCCGGCCGGCTTGCGACCTTCGTGGCACTGAGGCCCTGGACCGCGGCCATTGCGCTCGTCCTGGTGGCGAGCGGCGTCGCGGTGTTCCGGCTGCGCCTGAGTTCCTTCGGCGTCGCGACACGCCTGCAGGCCGCGAGCGGCTTCGCCGTGGCGCTCGCGCTGATCGCGGGGGCGGCGACCAGCGTCAGCGCCCACTACTCGGCGAAGCCACTGCTCGCGGCCGCCGGACCGCTCGATGCGGATGCGCCATTCTTCACCGTCGATTGCTTCGACTGGACGCTGCCCTTCTATACGCGACGTCTCGTGACACCGGTCGCGTGGCGGGGCGAGCTCGACTTCGGGCTCAAGCTCGCGCCCGCGCTCGGCGTCCCGGCCATCGCCGACTTCAAGGCGCGCTGGCAGGCGGGCACGGCGGGCTACGCACTGCTGCCGCGGCCACTGCACGCCGACCTCGTGCACGCCGGGCTCGGCATGCGCGTGCTCGCGCAGGATTTCGACAACGTGCTGGTCAGCCGGCGGTAAACCGATGAAAGACATCCTCCCCTTCACCCGCCCGACCATCGATGAGGCCACGATCGCAGACGTGGTCGCGGTGCTGCGCTCCGGCTGGATCGCCTCAGGCCCCAAGGTCGCCGAGCTCGAGGGCGCGCTTAGGGCCTACCTCGGCGGCAACCGCCACGTGCGCGTGATGACCTCCGCCACCGGCGGCCTTGAGATGGCGCTCAAGGCCTTCGGCGTGGGACCCGGCGACGAGGTCATCGTGCCGGCGATGAGCTTCGCGGCCTCTGCGAACGTCGTGGTGCGCCTCGGCGCGCGCCCGGTGTTCGTCGACGTGGGATTGAGGTCGCGGAACCTGACCGCGGCGGCCGTCGCCGCGGCGATCACGCCGAAGACCCGCGCCGTGATGCCCGTGCATTTCGCCGGCCTCGCCGTCGACATGGACCCGGTGAACGCACTCGCGCGCGAGCGGGGCCTGCGGGTGATCGAGGACGCGGCGCACGCGATCGGCACGTCCTATCGCGGCCGCCTGATCGGCAGCTTCGGCGACGTCGCCTGCTTCAGCTTCCACCCGAACAAGAACATGACGACGATCGAGGGCGGCGCGCTCGTGTATGCGGACGATGCGCTCTCGCTGCCGCTCGATCGCGAACGCTTTCATGGCATCGGCAAGGATGCCGCGGGCAACGTCGACGTCTTCTCGGCCGGCGGCAAGTACAACCTGACCGACGTCGCCGCCGCGGTCGGCATCGGCCAGCTGCGTCGGCTCGATGAGTTCAACGCCCAGCGACGCACCCTGGTTGCGCACTATTTCACGCGCCTCAAGGATCGCCTCGAGCCCGACATGCTGCCGCTGCCGAGCAACGACGGCCACAGCTGGCACATTTTCGCGGTGCTGGTGCCTTTCGGGCGCCTTGGCATCACGCGCGACGAGTTCGTGGCACGGATGCGCTCGGCCGGCATCGGTCTTGGGGTCCACTATCCCTCGATACCGGGCCTCACCTACTATCGGCAGATCGGCAACGACCCGGGGCTCTACCCGAACGCCGCCCGGATCGGTGCCGAGACCGTCACGCTGCCGCTCTTTCCGGCCATGACGGTCGCGGATGTGGACCGAGTTTGCGATGCGTTGCTGGCGCAGGTCGCGCCGTGAAGGCTGGTTCCGTGAACGACGCTACGCCCATCCTGTCCGTCGTCATCCCCGTCTACAACGAGGAGGACGTGCTGCCGGCGCTGTTCGAGCGGCTCTACCCCGCACTCGATGCCCTCAACCGGCGCTACGAGGTGCTGTTCGTCAACGACGGCAGCCGCGACGGGTCGGTGGCGCTCCTCAGGCAACAGTACGAGCGCCGCCCGGCCGAGACGCGCGTGATCCTCCTGCAGGTCAACTTCGGCCAGCACGCGGCGATCCTGGCCGCCTTCGCCCGCGCCCGTGGCCGCTACATCGTGACGCTGGACGCGGACCTGCAGAACCCGCCCGAGGAGGTCGGCAAGCTCCTTGCCCAGCTCGAGGCCGGACACGACTACGTCGGCACCTGGCGCGCGAACCGCCAGGACCTCTGGTGGCGGCGCACGGCCTCGAAGTTCGTGAACCTGATCCGCGAGCGCGCGACGCCGATCAAGATGGCCGACCACGGCTGCATGCTGCGCGGCTACGCACGCAGCGTCGTCGACGCGATCAACTCGACCCGCGAGAACGTCACGTTCATCCCGGCGCTCGCCTCGCTCTATGCGGCGAACCCGACCGAGATCGAGGTCAGGCACGACGAACGCGTGGCCGGCGCCTCGAAGTACTCGCTCTACAAGCTGATCCGGCTGACCTTCGACCTGATGACCGGCTTCTCGACCGTGCCGCTGCAGGCCTTCTCGCTCGCGGGCCTCGTGCTCTCGATGCTGTCGGGCGCGCTCGTGCTGTACCTCCTCGGCCGGCGCATCGTGCTGGGACCGGAGGTCGATGGCGTCTTCACGCTGTTCGCGATCGTGTTCTTCTTCCTTGGCATCGCGCTCTTCGGCATTGGACTCCTGGGCGAGTACATCGGCCGTATCTACGTGCAGGTACGCCAGCGGCCGCGCTACATCATCGGGGCGGTACTCGAGGCGCACCCGGACGTAGACGCCCCGGCGAGCGACGTCATGGAGCGCCGCAGGCCGCTGGACATGCCGCCGTGAGCACCGCGAGCGCGGTCGTCTTCGCCTATTCCGAGGTCGGCGCACGCTGCCTTGCGGCGCTCATCGAATCGGGCGTCGACGTCAAGCTCGTCGTCACCCACGATGACGATCCGAACGAGCAGCGCTGGTTCCAGAGTGTCGCCGAGGTTGCGCGCGCCGCCGGCTGCGAGGTCCGGATCCCGGCGGAGCCGACCGACCCCGCGCTCCTCGCGCGGCTCGCCGCCATCGCACCCGACTTCATCTTCTCGTTCTACTACCGGCGCATGCTGCCGCCGGCCGTGCTCGGCGCCGCGCGCCGGGGCGCCCTCAACATGCACGGCTCGCTCCTGCCCAAGTACCGGGGCCGCGCGCCGGTGAACTGGGCAGTGCTGAACGGGGAGACCGAAACGGGCGCGAGCCTGCACTACATGGTGGCCAAGCCCGATGCGGGTGCGCTTGTCGACCAGGAGCGCGTGCCGATCGGACCCGACGAGACCGCGGTCGAGGTCGCGCGCCACGTCGCGGACGCGGCGGTCGTGGTGCTGAGGCGCGCGCTCCCCGCACTCATCGCCGGCACGGCCGTCGCCCGCCCGCTCGATCTCACCCAAGGCTCCTACTTCGGCGGGCGCAAGCCCGCGGACGGCGAGTTCTCGTGGGAATGGCCGGCCGCGCGCATCCACAACCTCGTGCGCGCGGTTGCGCCCCCGTTCCCGGGCGCGTTCGCGCCGCTCGGCCACGCGCTCCTGCGCGTGCACGCGACTCGACGCCTCGGCGCCGGGGGCCCGCCCTCGGCCGAGGGCCCGCACCTCTACGCCGACGGCGCGACGGTGATCGCCGCGTGCGGCGATGGCGAACTCCTCGAGCTTCGCGAAGCCTTCCTCGACGACCGGCGCCTCGATGGCGCGGGTCTCGTCTCCCTATTCGGGCACGCCGCCGTGTCCACCCGCCCGCAGCCGCGGGCCTCAGCAAGAGCAACCAGACCATGAAGAAAGTCCTGATTCTCGGCGTGAACGGCTTCATCGGCCATCACCTGAGCCGCACGATCCTCGCCAACACCGACTGGCAGATCTGGGGCATGGACATGCAGGACGACCGCGTGCGGCCGTTCATGGGCAACCCGCGCTTCCACTTCTTCGAAGGCGACATCACGATCAACCACGAGTGGGTCGAGTACCACATTCGCAAGTGCGACGTGATCCTGCCGCTGGTTGCGATCGCAACGCCCGCGACCTACGTGAAGGAGCCGCTGCGCGTCTTCGAGCTCGACTTCGAGGCCAACCTGCCGCTGATCCGCCAGTGCGTGAAGTACAAGAAGCGCGTGATCTTCCCCTCGACCTCCGAGGTGTACGGGATGTGCGAGGACGCGGAGTTCCATCCCGAGAAGTCGAACCTCGTGCTCGGTCCGATCGAGAAGCAGCGCTGGATCTACTCGTGCAGCAAGCAGCTGATGGACCGGATCATCTGGGCCTACGGCCAGCGCGACAAGCTCGACTTCACGCTGATCCGGCCATTCAACTGGGTGGGCTCCGGGCTCGACTCGCTCGCCACGGCGAAGGAAGGCTCGAGCCGCGTCGCGACGCAGTTCCTCGCGCACATCGCGCGCGGTGAGGACATCAGCCTCGTCGACGGCGGCCGCCAGCGCCGCTGCTTCACCCACATCAACGACGGCATCGATGCCGTGATGCGCATCATCAAGAACGAGGGCGGCGTCGCGACCGGCCAGATCTACAACATCGGGAATCCCGCGAACGACCTGTCGATCCGCCAGCTCGCGGAGCGGATGATCGAGATCGGCAAGAAGCACCCGGCCTACGCGCAACAGGCGAAGGCCGTGAAGATCCGCGAGGTCGGCTCGGCGGAGTTCTATGGCAAGGGCTACGAGGACGTGCAGGCGCGCGTGCCCTGGATCCAGAACACCAAGGCGGACCTGGGCTGGACCCCGAAGGGCGGCATGGAGGAGATCCTGGGCGCCGTGTTCGATGCGTATGCCGCCGAGGTCACGGCCGCCGCGCAGCTGATCGACACCGCGCCGCACGGCACCGGCTGAGCGGCTCGGCGGCTCGGCCGGCCGGCCGGTGGACATCGCCCTCAAGATCGACGTCGACACCGACCGCGGCACGCGCGAGGGCGTGCCGCGGCTCGTGGCGGATCTCGGCGCGCGCGGCCTCGCGGCGAGCTTCTATTTCAGCCTCGGGCCCGACCACACCGGGCGGGCGCTGCGGCGGGTGTTTCGGCCGGGCTTCCTCGCCAAGGTGCAGCGCACCTCGGTCGTCAGCCACTACGGCGTGCGCACGCTCCTCTACGGCGTGCTGCTGCCTGGTCCCCACATCGCGCGCCGCGCCCGGCACGTCCTGAGTGCGGTGACGCAGGCCGGTCACGAGACCGGCATCCACTGCTACGACCACGTCTACTGGCAGGACAATGTCGCGCGCCGCGACGCCACCTGGACACGCCGCCAGGTCGAGCTCGCCGCGAGCGCCTATCGCGAGGCCTTCGGGGTTCCGGCACGCGCCCACTGCGCCGCCGGCTGGCAGGTCAACAAGTACCTCTTCGCTCTTGAGGACGAGCTCGGGCTCGACTATGCGAGCGACGCGCGCGGCACCGCGCCCTTCCTGCCGGCCATGGGCGGCTACCGCGGGCGCTGCCCGCAGTTGCCGACGACGCTGCCGACGCTCGATGAGCTCGTCGGCATCGACGGCATGGACGTGACGGGTGCGATCGACCGGCTGCTCGATGAGAGCGCAAGTCCGAGCGCGAGCGGCGCGCACGTCTTTACGCTCCACGCCGAACTCGAGGGCCAGCGCTATGCGCCGGACTTCGCGCGGCTCATCGACACGTGGCGGGCACGGGGCGTTCGCATCGTGACGCTCGCCGAGCTCAGGCGTCAGCTCGATCCCGCGCGCCTGCCGGTTCACGAGGTCCTCGAGGGCGAGGTTCCGGGACGCAGCGGCACCCTCGCGCTGCAGGGCGCGCGGCTCGCGGGTTAGCCAGTCGCCGAGGCGCGCGGGTCCCGGCGATCGAGCAGCATCGCGAGGAGCGCCGCCACCGTGCGGTGCGCCTCGATGGGATGACGGAGCGGGCGATCGGTGTGCAACCGGTAGTGGTTGCGTCGGCCGCGCCGTTCGCGGGCGACGACCCCGGCAGCCTCGAGATCGGCGACAATCTTCTGCACCGCGCGCTCGGTGATGCCGACCGACTGCGCGACGTCCCTGAGGCGCGTGTCGGCGTCCTGGGCGATGCAGATGAGCACGTGCGCGTGGTTGCTGAGGAACGTCCACGCACGTGCCGCCTCGGGCGGGGTCGCCGGCCGGCGTTCGCTCTGGGGTCGCGTCACGGTCTCCTCCCTTGCCGGAGCCTCGATGAGCGAAGTATAATTCGCATACTATTCTTCGCTATATGATGGTCCGGGGTCAACAGGGGGTCATTTCGGCGCCTTGAACGGCCCGCGGAGCGGCCCCATACCGACCCCGTGCCGGACCCTTCCGTCCCGGCCAACGAGAGGCTCACGAGTCCATGCTGCGTATCATCCTGCTGCTCGCCACCAACTTCGCGGTGCTGCTGCTCGCCTCGATCGTGCTCAGCCTGCTCGGCGTCGGCCCGTGGCTCGATGCCCACGGTATCAATTTCGGTCCGCTGCTCATCGTCGGTGCGCTGATCGGCTTCGGCGGCGCCTTCTTCTCGCTCGCGATCTCGAAGTGGATCGCAAAGCGCACCCTGGGCGTTCAGGTCATCACGACCCCGCAGAACGAGACCGAGGCGTGGCTCGTTGCGACGGTCACGCGCGAGGCCACCGCCGCCGGGATCCGCACCCCCGAGATCGGCATCTTCGAGTCCCCGGAACCGAATGCCTTCGCGACCGGCGCGCGGCGCGATGCCTCGCTCGTCGCGGTCAGCACCGGCCTCCTCGCCCGCATGGGGCGGCCGCAGGCGGAGGCCGTGCTCGGCCACGAGGTCACCCACGTCGCGAATGGCGACATGGTGACGCTGACCCTGATCCAGGGCGTCGTGAACACCTTCGTGTTCGTCCTCTCGCGGGTGATCGGCAACCTGGTCGACAAATTCATCCTGCGCAACGACGGCGAGAACCGCGGTCCCGGGATCGGCTTCTTCGTATCGACGCTGGTCGCCCAGGTGTTCCTGAGTTTCCTCGCGAGCATGATCGTCATGTGGTTCTCGCGGCGTCGCGAGTTCCGCGCCGACGCGGGCGGCGCGCGCCTCGGCAGCCGCGACGGCATGATCGGCGCGCTCGAGACGCTGAAGCGCGTGCAGAACGAGGGCCTGCCCGAGCAGCTGCAGGCCTTCGGCATCGCGGGCCCCGACCGCGTCAGTGGCCTGAAAAAGCTCTTCATGAGCCACCCGCCGCTCGATGAGCGCATCCAGGCGCTCCGCCAGGGGGTGTGACGTTCGCCGGCGTCCGGGACGACCCGCGAGTCCACCGCCCGAATCCAATCGAACCCGGCCCGCGAACTGACGTTCGTCCATGAACGTCATCCTCGTGTGGTTCCGCAACGACTGCCGGCTCGCCGATCACGGCGCGCTGGTCGCCGCGGCGCGCGCGGCCGAGCGCGTGGTGCCCGTCTACGTCCATGCCCCCGGGGAAGCGGCGCCCTGGAGCCCGGGCGGCGCGAGTCGCTGGTGGCTGCACCACAGCCTCGTGGCGCTCGCGGGTGAGCTGCGCGCACGCGGGGTGGGGCTCGTCGTCCGCGCGGGACCGAGCGGCGCGACGCTCAAGGCGCTGGCCGCCGAGCTCGGCGCAGGCGCCGTCTACTGGAACCGGCAGTACGAGCCCGCGCTCGCGGCCCGCGACGCGCGCGTGGCGGAAGAACTCGAGGACGCGGGACTCGGCACCGGGACCTTTGCCGGCAACCTGCTGATCGAGCCCGCCGCCGTGCGCACGCAGTCGGGCACACCGTTCAGGGTGTTCACGCCGTACTGGCGCGCCTGCCAGTCCGAGCTCGCGACCAGCGCCCCGCCGCTGCCGGTGCCGGCGTTGAGGGCGCTCGAACGCGGGCCGGCGAGCCTGGGCGTCGACGCCCTCGACCTGCTGCCGCACAGCCGCTGGGACCAGGGTTTCGGCGCACGCTTCCGACCGGGTGCGGCGGCGGCGGCAGAGCGGTTGCAGGAATTCATCAGTGATTCGCTCACCGGCTACGCCGCGGCGCGCGACCGCCCCGACGAGGCCGGCACCTCGCGCCTCGCGCCGCACCTGCATTTTGGCGAGATCTCCCCGCGGCAGGCGCTCGCCGCGGTGCGCGCTGCGGAACTTTCGCCCGGCGCCGCCGCGCGGGCCCGCGGCGCCGAGAGCTTCGTGCGCGAGCTCGGCTGGCGCGAGTTTGCGCACCACGTGCTGCACCATTACCCGCACACCGCGACCGAGCCGCTCGATGTGCGCTTCGCGGCGCACGAATGGCGCCGGGATCCTGCCGCGCTTGCCGCCTGGCAGCGCGGTCGGACCGGGATCCCGCTCGTCGATGCGGGCATGCGCGAACTCTGGACGACCGGCTGGATGCACAACCGCGTGCGCATGGTGGTCGCATCGCTGCTGACCAAGAACCTGGGGATCAGCTGGCTCGAGGGCGCGCGCTGGTTCTACGACACGCTCCTCGATGCGGACCTCGCCAGCAACACGCTCGGCTGGCAGTGGACGGCCGGCTGCGGCGCCGATGCGGCGCCCTACTACCGGATCTTCAGCCCCTTGCTGCAGGCGGAGCGATTCGATCCGGACCGCGCTTACATCAAGCGCTGGGTCCCGGAACTCGCGCGCCTGCCGGTCGAATGGATGCACCGTCCGTGGCTCGCACCGCCCGCGGTCCTTGCCGCCGGCGGCGTCGAGCTCGGCCGCACGTACCCGGCACCGATCGTCGATCTGAAGCTCAGCCGCGAGCGTGCGCTCGAAACGTACGCCCGCGCGCGCGGCGAGGCACCCCGCCCCGCCCGCTGACCGCGCACGGCCGCCGCGCCGTGCGAATCCACCGGGCCCCGGCCCGCGAAAGACAGTGCATACCCGGGCACGGGGTAGCCACGAGCGGGAGACTCCCTTGCGAGGACGCGCAGACGGATGGAACGGCGGCACGACGGCAGCCCGTGGGCGGAATCACCCCGCCCCGCGAGGCGCGCCATGAGCACCGTGCTCGCCGCGCCGACGGAGCGACCCGAGTCGGTCGCCATCATCGGGAGCGGAATCTCCGGTCTCGTGGTCGCGGACGGGCTCCATCCGCGCGCGCGGATCACCGTGTACGAGGCCGCCGACTGGATCGGCGGGCACGCGAACACCGTGGACGTCGACGACGCCGGCCAGCGCCTCGCGATCGACACGGGCTTCATCGTCGCCAACGACTGGACCTACCCGCGCTTCCTCGCGCTCCTCGCGCGGCTTCGCGTCGCGACCCAGCCGGCCGCGATGAGCTTCGGCCTGCAGCACGAGATCACGGGACTCGAATACGCGGGCACCGATTTCGGCGCGCTTTTCGCGCAGCGCCGGAACCTCCTCGCCCCCTCGTTCTGGCGGATGCTCATCGACGTCGTCCGCTTCAATCGCGATGCGCGCCGCTCGCTCGCGGTCGCCGCCGACGGGAACGCGACGCTCGGTGAATGGCTGGGCGCACAGGGTTACGGCCGCGCGCTCATCGATCACTACGTCGTGCCGATGGGCCGCGCGATCTGGTCGGCTAGCGAGCAGGCCCTGCTCGGCTTTCCGGCGCGATTCTTCATCGAGTTTTTCCTGAACCACGGGCTCCTCTCGATCAGCGAGCGACCCCAGTGGCGCGCGGTGGTCGGCGGCTCGCGCGAGTACGTGAAGGCCCTCGCCGCACCCTTTCGCGCGCACATCCGGCTCTCGACGCCGGTCGTGCGGGTCGAGCGCCGCCCGGGCGAGGTCCGCGTCACGACAGCGGATGGCACCGATCATCACGATGCGGTCGTGTTCGCCTGCCACGCGGACACGGCGCTTGCGCTCCTTGGCGACCCGAGCCGGGCGGAGCGCGAGATCCTCGGCAGCTTCCCGTTCCAGGCGAACGAGGCACTCCTGCACACCGACGAGCGGCTGCTGCCGCGCGCGCGCGCCGCGCGGGCGGCCTGGAACTATCACCTGCGCGGCGATGGAACGGCACCGTGCGCGGTGACGTACGACATGAACGTTCTGCAGTCGCTCAACGCCTCGCGCCGCTACCTCGTCTCGCTCAACCTCGCCGACCGCATCGACCCGGGCACGGTGCTCGCGCGCTTCGACTATGATCACCCGGTCTACAGCCCCGCCGTCGTCGCGGCGCAAGCCCGCCACCCCGAAATCAGCGGGGTCCGACGCAGCTTCTATGCGGGCGCCTACTGGCGCCACGGCTTTCACGAGGATGGAGTGGTCAGTGCCGAGGCGGTGCTCGGTCAGTTCAGGGAGTGGAGGCAGAGCCATGCAGAGCGCGCTCTATCGCGGCTGGGTTAGCCACCGGCGGCGCACTCCCACGGCGCACGCGTTCCGCTACCGGACCTGCCTCCTCTGGATCGACCTCGCGGAACTCGACGGGCTCTTCCGGGGCCGCTGGCTGTGGTCGACGCGCCGTCCCGCGCTGGCGCGGTTTCGCCGCGAGGACTACCTCGCGCCACACGACCGTCCGCTCGAGGTCGTGGTCAAGGACCTCGTCGAGGCGCGCACCGGACACAGACCCGCTGGCGCGGTGCGAATGTTGACCCACCTTCGGTACTTCGGCTATTGCTTCAATCCCGTAACTTTCTATTATTGCTACGACGGCCGGGACGAGCTCGAGGCCGTGGTCGCGGAGGTCACCAACACGCCATGGCGGGAGCGCTTCCAGTACGTGCTGCCGATCGGGGACGCGCACTCGGCCCGGGGCCGGCACGAGTGGCGCTTCCAGAAGCAGTTTCACGTCTCGCCGTTCCTGCCGATGGATCTCGAGTACGAGTGGCGCTGCAACACGCCGGGCGCGCGCCTTGGCGTTTCCATCGCGAGTCGCCGGCACGGCGCGGACGTGTTCCAGGCGGACCTCGCGCTCGAGCGCCGGCCGCTCGCGGGCCGCACCCTCGCCCTCGCGCTGGCTGCCTTCCCGTTCCAGACGGCGGTCCTCGTCGCGCGCATCCACTGGCAGGCGTTGCGGCTGTGGCTCAAGGGCACGCCGTTCCTCGCGCATCCCGGGAAGCGCGCGGCCGCCGCCGGTCGGCCGTGAAAACCGGGGCGCCCGCGTGAGCACGCACCTCCTGCCCGGCCGACGCCTTCGCGATGCGAGCGTCCCGCGCGGCCTCGCCGCTCTCGCGCGCCGCGCGCTCATCGGCGCGTTCGGCAAGATCACCGATGGCGAGTTCACGATCCTCGAATCCGGGGCCCGTCTCGAATTCGGGGAACGCGCGGCCGATGGGCTGCGCGCCACGATCGAGGTGCGGGACCCGCGCTTCTGGGCGGAGGTCGCCTTCGGCGGCAGCGTCGGCGCCGGGGAGAGTTATATCCAGGGCGACTGGCGGTGCGAGGACCTGACCGCGCTCGTGCGTCTCATGATCAGGAACGCCGCCGCGCTCGACGGGCTCGAGGGCGGCTTCGCGCGCCTCGGCGCGCCGCTCAGGCGCACGCTCCACTGGCTGCACCGCAACTCGCGCGCGGGCAGCCGGCGCAACATCGCCGCGCACTACGACCTCGGCAACGACTTCTTCCGGCTGATGCTGGATGAGACGATGGCGTACTCGTGCGCGATCTACCCGACCGAGGACGCCAGCCTGCACGCGGCGCAGCTCAACAAGTTCGACACCATCTGCCGCGCGCTCGACCTCAAGCCCGAGGACGAGCTCCTCGAGATCGGCACCGGCTGGGGTGGCCTTGCGATCCATGCGGCCCGGCACTACGGGTGCCGCGTGACGACGACGACCATCTCGGCGGAGCAGCACGCGTATGCCGACGCGGCGATCCGCAGCGCCCGCCTCGAGTCGAGGGTGCGCTTGCTCCGCGAGGACTATCGCGACCTGACCGGCGCCTACGACAAGCTGGTCTCGGTCGAGATGATCGAGGCGGTGGGCCACCAGTTCCTCGACACGTACTTCGGTGCCTGCAGCCGGCTCCTGAAGCCCGATGGCGCGATGCTCCTGCAGGCGATCACCATCCAGGACCAGCTGTACGAACGGGCGCTCGGCGCCGTCGACTTCATCCAGAGGTTCGTGTTTCCGGGCGGTTTCCTGCCCGCGGTGGGCGCGATGCTCGATTCGGTGCGGCGCGTTACCGACATGAAGCTCTTCCACCTCGCCGACATCGGGCCGCACTACGCGACGACGCTCGCCGACTGGCGGCGCAACTTCCACGCGCAGCTCGGCGCCGTGCGCACGCTCGGCTATCCGGACACGTTCATTCGACTTTGGGACTACTATCTCAGCTACTGCGAAGGCGGCTTCATCGAGCGCCAGCTGGGAGACGTACAGATGCTCTTGACCAAACCCGCGTGCCGCCGGATGCCGATGACGGCATGAGTGCGAGCGCGGCCCTCGAGGCCATCAAGTCGGCACTCGGTCCCAGTGGCTGGCTGGAGGCCGCCGACGACGTGGCGCCGTACCTCGTCGACTTTCGCAAGCTCTATCGCGGGCGGACGCCGCTGGTCGCACGC
>CAYNCY010000011.1:0-19660 GCA_964395195.1 uncultured Steroidobacteraceae bacterium | reverse complement strand
GCGAGGTCGAACACCTCGCGGATGGCGTCGACCACGGTCCCGGGCTCGTCAAACTGGATGTACTCGGAGCTGTGGTGCGCAAAGATCTGCTTCGAATTCGTCGAGGACTTGAGCCAGCGCGACTGCGCGAGCGTCGTCTCGTACTCGTAGCGCAGGTGCTCGAGGCTCGGTGGATCGAGGTCGGGAAGCGACCCGACGCCGTGATTGCCGCTCGACAGCACGCGGATGGGCCGCGAGCCGAGGTCGAGCGGGTGCGCCTTCAGGTAAGCCTCGTCGTTCGCCATCTCCTCCATCTCCGAGATGAACGCGTCGTAGAGTTCGACCTTCGTCTGCGCAAGCTCGAGGAGCTTCGCGTTGAGCTCACCCGACCACTCCGCTTCCGGCAGTCCCCGGAAGAACTGCTGTGCGCACGTGCGGGGCGCGCGACCGGGCGTCGTCGCGAGCGGCGGCAGTGCCCGCCCCGCTGCGACGGCCTCCCGGCACGCGCGCAACTGGGCGACGCCACGCGCGTTGCCGCGGTGATCGTCCGCCTGCATGTCGGGCGGCTCGAAATCCGTAGCGTCAGCCTCGACCATCACGAGACCCGCGACATCGGCCGGGTGGCGAACGGCGAAGGTGCGCACGTTGTCACCTCCAAACGCATGCCCGACGAGGATGTAGGGGCCTCGGATTTTCGCGGCCTCGAGAGCGCTCTTGAGTTCGTCCGCGATGCGTACGCTGGTCCGGGGCATCGGCCCCGGATCGCTGAAGCCGGCGCCCGCGCGGTCGTAGCTGCAGGCGCGCGTCCACTTCGCGACACGCGGCTGCACGACCGCCCAGGCCGGAGCCCAGTCCTCGAAGCCCGAATCGAACACGACGGTCGGCGCGCCGCTGCCGAGGCAATAGAGATTGAGCCGCGTGCCATTGGCAGGAACCCGTTGCCCGGGTCGGGCGTAAACCGCGTCGCCAGGCGCGGCGTCGGTTGGGCCTGCCATTGTGACGAGGAGACCGCAGGCGAGCGCGCGGAGCACGAATCTCATCGTTGATCTCGAGGCCGGCCGCGAGGCACGTGACGATGGAACCGATTCTCGTCCGCCGAGGAGACCGTTCGGGGCGGCCGGATATTGCGGAACGATCGACCGGCTCGATGCCTGAGTACCCGGGCCCGAGCGTCTTCGAGAGAAATCCCGCGCACGAGGGTCTGTCGTGGAGGAGTCACCCGGCTTACCATCGGGCGAGCCGCCGGCGCCGCCGGCCGTCGTTCGTCCGCTTGCGGAGAGTTGTTCCCATGCTGAAGCCCTGCCTCGTCGCCCTCCCGTTGCTCGCCGTCCTGGCGGGATTCGAAGCCCACGCAGCCAGTCCGGCCAACCCGACCGCCGCGAGCGCGCGAATGGACCGGGACCTGATGGAGGCGAGCGTCCAGAAGCTGCATTCACTCTACGCCGCGCACCGGTATTCCGTGACCGAGGTCGTTCGCTGGCACCTCGCCCGCATTCACCGCTACAACAACGTCTACCAGCCGGTCGAGACGCTCTTCGAGAGCGAGGCGCTTGAGGAGGCCGGCCGCCAGGACGCCGAAATTGCTTCGGGTACTCCGCCCCGTGGCCTCCTGTGGGGCGTCCCGATTGTCATCAAGGCGAACACCAGCATCAAGGGCACCGTCACCACCGACGGTTGGCTCGGCTATTCGTCGAAGGGCCACGAGCTCATCGCATCGAAGGACGCGACGGTCGTCGCCAAGCTCCGTGCCGCCGGCGCCATCCTGATCGGTCACACGAACATGCCGGACTTCGCGAACAGCGACACGAACCGCAGCAGCTCCTTTGGCCGGACCGGCAACGCCTACGACATCCGCTTTTCGCCCGGCGGCTCCTCGGGCGGCACGGTCACCGCCGTGACTGCCAACATGGCGGTCCTCGGAACCGGCACGGACACCGGGAACTCCATCCGCATGCCCGCCGCGACGAGTGCCGTTGTCGGCATCTTCCCAACGCGCGGCCTCGTCAGTACGGCGGGCATCGCGCCGCTCGACTGGCTGCTCGACAACACGGGGCCCATCGCGCGCAGCGTCACCGATGCGGCCATCGGGCTCGCCGTCATGGCCGGCCCCGACCCCCTCGATGCGCGAACCGCCGACGCGGCCAGTCGGCTCGAGCCCAACGGGTACCTGCACTACCTCAAAGCGGACTCACTGAAGGGCAAGCGCTTCGGCGTGCCGGCGTTTCTGCTGCACGGCACCGGCATTCCTTTTCATGGCGTTCCGGCCGCGGTACCGGACGCGGTCGCGGCCGAGCGTGCCGCGGACATCGAGACGGCAATCCCGCTCGAGCCCGAGACGCGCGCGGCGTTCCTGCGGGCGATCGAGGAGCTCAAGGCCGCAGGCGCGACGGTCGTGTTCGATGAGTCGATCATGCCCGATGCCTTTGCGAAGACGGCGACGCGGGTCGCGACGTACGCGTACGTTCGCGAAGGCACCGACAATTTTCTCCGCGAGTTCGGCCCGACGCCGTACCGGAGCATCGACGACTACGCCAAAGCCGTGCCTGCGGCGCCATCGGCGGGTTCCGTCAATGGAGAGGAGGAAAGCAGCGCGGTGTTTGGCAACATCAAGATCAAGCAGACACTTCTCGAGAGCGATCCGGACGCCGAGACGAACTACTTCGGACCCCGTCGCCGCACGCTCGAGGCCTACCTCGAGCCCCTTGCTCGCCTGCATCTCGACGGCTATGTCTATCCAGCGATCCAGATGCCACCCGTCGACGAGACGATGCCGCAGTACGGGAAGCTCTCGGGCGGTCCGCACTCGGCGACCGACTGGGTCAACATGATCGGAGTCCCCGCGATCGTCGTGGTGGGCCCCTTCTATCCGAGCGGATTGCCGTTCGGGCTCGAATTCTCGGGACGGCCGTGGGACGACGGCGCACTCCTCGGCTACGCCTACGCGTACGAGAAGGCGACCCACCACCGGCATCCGCCCGTCCTCGTCGAGCGCGGACTGCTGCCGACGGCCAAGTAGCTCAAGCGCGCTAGAAGTCGATCGCGAGCGTCAGCGCGTAGTTTCGTTGCAGCGTCGGCACGATCCAGAAAACCGAGGTCACCGTGGCACCGCGTTCATCGGTCGCGTTCGCAACGTCGAGTCGGACTGAGCACGCGCGCTCGTACGCCTTGAAGCGATACCGTACGCCGACGTTGAGCGTCGTCAGCGGCTCGAGGCCGAACGAACCGTCGTTTGCAATGGTTCGCGAGGAGAGCGATGTCATCTGCAGCGATCCCGCCCAGCCCCCGAGCGCGGGCGGCGCGTAGTCGACGTTGACGTTGACGGTCCGCGGCACGAATCCGACGGGAATGAGGTCGCTGCCGAAGTTCGTGCGTTGAACCTTGGGGCGCAGCCAGACGGCGCCGGCCACGACCGTCAATCCGCCGGCCCCGCTTACGGTCATCGAGCTTTCAACGCCGTTCGAGGTAATGTCGCCGAGCTGCGAGTAGAAGTTCGGCGGCGTGGAATTTGGGTCTACGCCGAAATAGGCCTTGTGGATCCGAAAGCCTCCCGCGAGCAGCGTCACGTTGGGACGAAAGAGGATCCGGACGCCGGCGTCGGCCTGCCACGTCGGTGTCGCTGGCGGCAGTTCGCCCCGATTGAACGCCGAGGCCGGCGCCACGATCGAATCCTCGAGCCCACGCGTGTAGCTGCCGTAGAACTTCGCGAATCGCGATGCGTCAACCGTGAAGCTGGCCGTCGGCAGGTAGGTGGTGGACTCCTGGACGTCCGTCGGGTCGGTCGGGCTCGTGATGACGCGGTGGTACGCGGTGCGCAGCAGCCCCACGTTCACCGACCCGACGCCCTTCCAGCTCTCGCTGTAGTTGACGCCCACGCCCGATTGCGTGACGACGTCGCGGCTCAACGCCGACAACGTGATCGCCGGTTTCGGGATGCTGCCGTAATCGTCGATTGAGTCGCCGGGGAGCGGCGTGACGAAATCACCCCCGTACTCGCGGTCGACGTGCCGGCCACGAACGGCCAGCGTCAGCTCGCGCCGGTGCGTGCCGTCGTCCGTCAGCCGCACGGCGCGAAGGTCCCCGGAATACGAGCCGAGGCGATGGGCGGGCGACACATCGAGCTCGTGAGTGGCCACGCCGTTCTGGTCGATCCCGATCAGGAGATCATTGTAGTTCGTGCTGTTCTCATCGACCGAGCGGAACACGCCCGCCTTCACCTTCCAGGGCCCGCCGAGCGCGACCGTCGCGATCACACCGGCCGTCACCTGGTTCCATGCCCACGTGGTCCAGCTCTGCGTCGGCAGGTTCTGTTCCTGGAAGTACGGGAACGGAGTGGTTCCGTTCGCGTAGACGTACGGCGTCTCGTTGTGCTCTGTGTTGTAGATGTACCCGAAGAACGGGACGATCTCGGTGCCCTCCGCGGGCTGGATTCGTCCGAGGAGCGCAACGGCTTGCCGTTTACTGTGGAGCGCGTAGCCGACGTCGAAGTCCTGGGCCGTCGCGGCAGTGAAGCCGAGGCTGACCGTGTCCTTGACGAGGGGATACTGGGTGTCAATTTCTGCCGAGAATTCGCTCAAGGGCCCCCGGACCAGGACCGCGCTCGCGCCGGGCTCGTTTCCGGGAATCCTGAGGTGGTAGTCGGCGATCCCGCTCGGTGACGGGAAGGCGTAGGACTGCGCGGCGATGCCGACGCGCATGTCGCTGCCGCTGAAGAGGAATTGATTCGAGGACTGCGGCTGCTGGTCGTAGTAGAAGCCCTCGATCCTGAGGTTCTCCGCCTGCGTCGGACTGAACCCGCGCGCGTTCCCGGGGTTGTACAGACCGATCGTCTGGGTGCCGACGGCCGTTCCGAAGGCGTCGCTCGCGGCGGTGACCGCGTTGTCGTCGGCGCGGTCCGCGCGCGCCGAGGGCACCAGCAAAATGAGTGCGAGTATCGCCGCCGTCGAACGAAACACGGTCGCTGCCCCCTCCCCGCCGATCTGCGGGACGGGCATTGTAGCCGCCGCGCCGTGTCGGCGCGGGTCGCGGCGGCTATTCGTCGGGCGTCGCGTGCTCTTCGACGAGGCTGATCAGGTGGCGGTCGAGGTCGGGCTCTTCGCCCGAGCAGACGCCGAGTACCAATGCACTCTCGCAGTCCTTGGCGACGTAGGCATGCCCCATGGTGCTGTCTATGTAGAGGCCCTGGCCGACGGTCAGCGTCACCGGCGTGTAGAACTGCAGGTGCACCTCGATCGTCCCTTCCAGCACGAACACGAATTCCTCGCCCCGGTGCTGGACCGGGTCACCGAACTCGGCGAGGCTCTTCGCGCGGATGCGCGTGAGGATCGGCACCATGCGCTTCTCGCGGAGGTCCGCGCAGAGGTAGTGGTAGTCGTAGTTGGGAGTCGTGATCCGGATGGCATTGCCATCGGTGGTCAGGCTCCGGCGAGCCGTCACGACGCGCGCCGAAGGTTCGGGGGACGCATTCGCGGCCTGGCCCAGAAACTCCGTCATGGTCATGCCGAGCCGTGACGTCAGTTTCTGCAGCTTGTCATAGGTGAGGGAAAGCTTGTCCGCCTCGACCTTCGCGAGCGTCGACAGCGGGATCCCGACCTTCTCGCTCATCTGGCGGAGCGTCCAGTTGTTCTCCTTGCGCAGCAGCCGGATCAGGCCCCCGAGCGTGCTGCCGTCGGCCTCGACTTCGTCGGACTGTCGCGTCGGTTCCGTGTTCATGGCCTGACCCTATCGTCCGTTGCTGCCGTTTCGAAACCGTCGTGGCGAGAGGTCGTCCGCCGCCAGGCCCTCTGCCGCGACGTCCGCAGGTATCCGCTGCCCGAGGGCCAGAGCCGCCGCCGTTCGCGCCAGGGCCGGCGCAGTCTGTATACCGTATCCACCCTGCCCTGCGCACCAGAAGAATCCCGGAACATCGACGTCAAAGCCGACCACCGGGGCGCGATCCGGACTGAACGTGCGAAGGCCAGCCCAGCGGCGACCGACGCGCTGCACCTCGAAATCGAGGGCCGCCTGGACGCGATCGACACCGATGGCCACGTCGATGTCCTCCGGTTGCGCATCGCCCGGTGACGTCGGCGTCTCGTCCGCCGGTGAGACCAGCAACGTCCCTGCCTCCGGCTTGAAATAGAACTGTTCGTCGATGTCGATGACGGCCGGCCAGGGGCGGATGTCGACGCCACGCGGCGGATCCACGAGCGCCGCCGTGCGGCGCATGGGTACCAGACGGAGTGGACCGGCGCCGCACGCCTCCGCCACCTCGTCAGCCCACGCGCCCGCCGAGTTGATCAGCACCGGCGCGCTCACCGCACCGTCGCTGAGTTCGATGAGCCACTCGCCATTCCGTCGCTGCGGAACCCCGACCCAGTGATCGACGACGAGGCGCGCGCCGGCGCTGCGGGCCCCGCGCAGGAATCCGGTATGCAGGGCGTCCACGTCGATATCCATCGCGTCGACGTCGAAGGCCGCCTCACTGACGTAGCCATCCCGCAGGCTCGGTACTTTTTCGAGGGCTTCGCGAGCGCTTAGCGACTCGAGTCGACCCCCCGACGCCCGGATGCCTTCTGCCATCCGGTGCAGTTGGACGGTCTGGTCGCGACGCGCGATGTACATGCCCCCGCGGGGTCGAAGCAGTGGGTGCTCGCAGAAGCCGGGCGGAGGTGCGTTGAAGAATCCCCGGCTGGCGCGGGTGACGGCGCGGATCGCGGCGCCTCCGTAGCTCGGTGCAAACAGGGCAGCGGACCGTCCGGTCGAATGGTGGCCGGGACGATGTTCTCCCTCGATGAGGCAAACCCGGCCCGAACGCGCCAGTTCGTAGGCGAGCGATGCTCCTGCCATTCCCGCCCCGACTACGATGAAGTCATGCGTCATCTTGCTCGCGCCCTGCGCGGTCGAGCCGACCGCCGGGCGCCGGACCACTCGAGCCTCTACCCCTCGGATCTCCCCGTATCATGCCGGAGCACCCTATTCTCTATCAAGAGACAACAACGCCTTGACAGGCATTGGTAACCTGTTGATAGACTCCGCGCACCGTTCGGGGGGACATAAACATGACTCAGCTTTCCCAGACCATCCGCCGTTGCCTCGCTCTGGCGACCGTCACGAGTGCCTCGCTCTACGCCGGCGCGACGCTCGCCGCGCCGACCGAGCTCGAAGAGGTCGTGGTCACCGCGCAAAAAGTCTCGCAAAAGCTGAGCGAAACACCGCTCTCGGTGACCGCCGTGTCCGCGAAGGATCTCGACGCGATGGGGGCCGTCCAGTTCGCGGACTTCGCGAATTCGGTGCCCGGCCTCACGTTCACCTCGCAGGGCGTCGGCGCGACGCAGATCAGCCTGCGCGGCATCTCGGCGGGCACGGACGTGTCTCCGACGGTCGGCATCTACGTGGACGAGGTTCCGTACGGATCCAGCACCTCCTTCGCCGGAAGCTCCGGACTTGCGCTCGATGCGGCACTCTTTGACATCGACCGCATCGAGATCCTGCGCGGACCGCAGGGCACGCTCTACGGCGCGAGCACGATGGGCGGCCTGCTCAAGTACGTGACCACGGCGCCGGACGTACACCAGTTCGACGGCACGGCGCGCGCGGGTGTCTCCACGACCGCGCACGGCGGGATCAACTACGACGTCGCCTCGGCGGTGAACCTGCCGTTTGCCTCCGACACGGCCGCTCTTCGCCTGGGTGGCTACTACTCGCACGAGGGCGGCTACGTCGACAGTCCGGGCACGGGCCAGAAGGACGTCGACCAGTCGAACGTGTACGGTGGCCGGGCGGACCTGCTGTTCAAGCCGAACGACCAGCTGTCGGTACGCCTGAATGCCTTCGTCCAGAAGGTCACGCGCGACGGCGAGAATACGGTCGGCTACGACCTCGCAACGGAGAAGCCGCTCGCGGGCAATCTCGACCAGCCGACGATCCTCAAGCAGCCGTTCGACGAGCAGTTCGAGCTCTTCAGCGGCACGGTCGTCTACAACTTCGGTCCTGCCACGCTGACCTCGATCAGCAGTTACCAGGAACTGACGAACTCGAGCTTCCTCGACGCCTCGCCGCTCTACGTCCCGATCCTGAACGCGGAACTCCCGCACCCGACGTTCCCGACGTTCGGCGCGATCGGTGTCGCGTACGGGATCAAGACCGACAAGTTCACGCAGGAAGTCCGGCTGGCCGGGACGGGCCCGGTCGTCGACTGGCTGTTCGGCGGCTTCTATACGCACGAGACCAGCAACCAGACGCAGCTCGTCGATTCCTACGCGCCGGACTTCTCGCCGATCAACATCAACGTCGGGACGGTCGCGCTGCCGAGCTCCTACGAGGAAGTCGCGGGTTTCGGCACCGTGACCTGGCACGTGACGAGCAAGCTCGACCTCGCGGGCGGCCTGCGCTACTCGCACAACTCGCAGACGTTCGAGCAGGACGGCTCGGGACTCCTGCTCGGCTCCAATCCCGCGGCGAAGTCCTCGGGCGGCGTCACGACGTACCTCGGGAACCTCCGCTACCGCGTGGCCGACAACGTCATGACGTACGCGCGCTTCGCGACGGGCTATCGCCCCGGCGGCCCGAACTTCATCGGCAGCGATCCTGTCACCGGGCAGCCGATCGGCAATGCCGCGTTCCAGGCCGACAAGCTGCAGAGCTACGAGGTCGGCATCAAGGCGAGCTCGAACGACCATCGGTTCAGCGCCGACGGCGCCGTCTTCTTCATCAACTGGGACAACATGCAGATCGACTCGGCGCGGAACGGCGTCGGCGTCGTCGCCAACGCCTCGACGGCGCGGAGCACGGGCGCCGAGCTGACCCTGTCGGCGCTGCCGGTGCCTGAGCTTTCGCTGGTCGGCGCGTTCGCCTATACGCACGCCCGGCTGACGGCCGATGCGCCAGACCTCGGCGGCAAGGATGGCGACCAGCTGCCGAACTCACCGGAGTTCGCAGGCACGATCTCGGCGGACTACAACTTCAGTACCGCCAGCCATCCGGCGTCGGTCGGCACGGCGGTCCGCTACGTTGGCAACCGGACGCACAGCTTTGACCTTAACGCCGGCGATCCGCAGTACCACCTGCCGAGCTACACGACCCTCGATCTCCACGGTTCGGTGGCCTTCGGCACGACGAACCTGCGCCTCTACGTCCACAACCTGACCGACGAGCGCGGCCAGCTCTCCGTCGGCACCGTCTTGACGCAGGTCGGTGGACCCGCGATGGTCAGCATCATGCAGCCCCGGACCTTCGGTATCAGCGTCGATACCAAGTTCTGATTCGGCAGGCAGGTCGGCCACGGGCCGCGTGGCCCGTGGCGGTTGACGCACACTGTGGAGAATGGAATGCGTATCGCGCTTCGGTTGATTGCCTGGTCTCTGGCGGCTCTCACTTCAGCGGCGTACGCCGCGGACCCGGCACCGGCGACTCCACCGCCGAGTGCGGCTGCCCCCGCGCCGGTCGCGCACGCGCTCGATCGAGCGGACCTCGAAAGCTGGCTTGACGGCTTCGTGCCCTACGCGCTGACGCGCGGCGATTCGGCCGGCGCGGTCGTCACCGTCGTCAAGAACGGCGAGATCGTCCTCAGCAAGGGCTACGGCTACTCGGACGTCGCCAAGCGCACGCCGGTTGACCCGGAGCGCACGCTGTTCCGGCCGGGGTCGACGTCGAAGCTCTTCACGTGGACCGCGGTCATGCAGCTCGTCGAGCAAGGCAAGCTCGACCTCGACCACGACGTCAACGAATACCTCGACTTCAAGCTGACCGCGCGCGACGACGGCCCGATCACGCTGCGCCACATCATGACGCACACCGCGGGCTACGAGGAGATGATCAAGGAGCTGATCGTCGACGATCCGAAGCAGCTCGTGTCCCTCAAGACCTACGTCTCGCGTCAGCAGCCGGTACGCATCTTCAAGGCCGGCACGACGCCGGCGTACTCGAACTACGCGACCGCGCTCGCCGGGTACATCGTCGAGCGCGTCTCGGGCCAGACCTTCGACGACTACATCGACGCACACATCTTCAAGCCGCTCGGCATGGCGCACGCGACCTTCCGCCAGCCGTTGCCGGCGGCGCTGGTGCCCGACATGTCTGTCGGCTACGAGCAGGCATCCCTGCCCCCGAAGCCCTACGAAATCGTGGTCGCGGCGCCGGCCGGCAGCCTCGCGGCCAGCGGCTCGGACATGGCGCGGTTCATGATCGCGCACCTCCAGGGTGGCGAGTACCACGGCGCGCGGATCCTGAGCGCCGAGACCGCGAAGCTCATGCACGAGACGCCGCTCACCGTGATCCCGCCGCTCAACCGGATGGATCTGGGCTTCTACGAGCAGAACTACAACGGCCACCGCGTGATCAGCCACGGCGGCGACACCGAGTTCTTCCACAGTTACCTGCACCTCTTCCTCGACGACAACGTCGGCCTCTTCGTGTCGGTCAACAGTGCCGGCAGGGAAGGCGCCGCGCACGCGATCCGCGAGGCGCTCTTCGAGCAGTTCGCGCACCGCTACTTCTCCGGCCCGGCCGCCGCGGCAAGTACGGTCGATGCGGCGACTGCCAAGGCGCATGCGCAGCTCCTCGCGGGCTACTACGACGATTCGCGTCGGCCGGACCGCTCGTTCTTCAGCGTCCTCGGCCTCATGCAGCCCGTTCGCGTCGAGGCGGACAAGGACGGCCGGGTCAGCGTCAACCTGCTCAAGGGCCTCAACCAGGCGACGCGGTGGTATCACGAGGTGCAGCCCTTTGTCTGGGTCGACGACGACAGCGGCTGGCGTCTGGCCGCGAAGGTCGTCGACGGCAAGGTCGTGCGCTTCAGCGCCGACGAAGTGTCGCCGTTCATGGTCTTCGAACCCGTCCCCTCGTCGCGTTCACCGGGCTGGCTCCAGCCAGCGGCGATGCTCGCGATCGTGGCGTGCCTGCTGACGGCAGTCCTCTGGCCAGTCGCAGCGATCGTCCGCTGGCGGCTCCGCGTCGGTCTTGGCCTCACGGGAACGGCGGCCCGGGCGCGGGTCTTCTCGCGGTGGGCCGCGGTCGCGATCTGCGCCGTCACGGTCGGCTGGTTCACGATCATCATCGTCGGGTTCTCGAAGCTCGACTTCCTGGGTCCCCGCATCGATCCGCTGCTGATCGCGCTGTCGCTCCTATCGATCGTCGCGTACATCGGCGGCGCCGTCGCGATGCTCTGGGCCGCCTACGTCACCTGGACGACGCCGCGGCCGTGGACCGCGCGCCTGTGGTCGACCGTCCTCGCGCTCTCCGGCCTTGTGGTCCTCTGGACCGCATGGACCTTCCACGCGATGTCGCTCGGCAACACGAACTACTGAGCGTTTTCGGGATCACCGCGCGGAGCCCGCGCGCTCCGCGCGGGCGCCCCCACGGCCAGCTGCCGACGCCGCGGGCGACGGCGCGGAACTCGATAGGAAAAGCCGCCATGCGCCTGCCAACGTCCGTTGCCTCCCGCACGCTGATGGCTTCCACCCTGGCGAGCACGGCGCTCGCCGCCGCGGCGTTGCCCGCGGCGGCCGCACCCGAGCGCTACGACACCGTCATCCGCGCCGGGCTCGTCTACGACGGCTCGGGAACCGCTCCGTTTGCGGGGGACGTCGCCATCAAGGGCGATCGCATCGTTTACGTCGGCCCGCATGCGCCCGGTAAGGGACGGACGGAAGTCGATGCCCACGGCAAAGCCGTCTCACCCGGCTTCATCAACATGCTGGCGCATCCGGAGGAGTCGCTGCTGGTCGATAGCCGCGCACTCAGCGACCTCACGCAGGGCGTGACGCTCGAGGTGATGGGCGAGCTGTCGATGGGCCCGATCAACGCGGCCATGAAGGCGGATCTCGTGCGCGAGCAAGTCGACGTCCACTACGACGTCGACTGGACGACGCTCGGCCAGTACCTCGACACGCTCGAGCGCCGTGGCATCACGCCGAACGTCGCCTCGTTCGTGGGCGCAGGCACGATCCGGACGTACGTGCTCGGCGAGGACAACGTGCAACCGAGCGATGCGCAGCTCACCGAGATGAAGAAGCTCGTCCACCAGGCGATGGAGGAAGGAGCGCTCGGGGTCACGACGATGCTGATCTACAACCCGCACACCTACGCCAAGACGCCGGAGCTGATTGCGCTTGCCCAGGAATCGGCGCGCTGCGGCGGCATGTACATCGCCCACATGCGCAGCGAAGGGAACCGGATCATCGAGGCGGTGGACGAGACGATCGCAATCGCCAAGGGATCGGGCGCGCCCGCCGAGATCTATCACCTGAAACTCGCCGGCCAGGCCAACTGGGACAAGCTCGATCGCGTGATCGCAATGGTCGAGGCCGCTCGTGCTTCCGGAACGCGGATCACGGCCAACATGTACACGTATACCGCGGGTGCGACCGGGCTCGACGCCGCGATGCCGCCCTGGGTGCAGGAAGGCGGATTCGACAAGTGGGTCGAGCGCCTCAAGGACCCCGCCATTCGCGCGCGCGTCGCCGTCGAGATGCGGGATCCCGCCTCGACGTGGGAGAACATCCTGCGCGCCTCGGGTGCGAAGGGGGCCCTGCTCCTCCAGTTCAAGAACCCGGCGCTCAAACCCCTCGTCGGCAAGACCCTCGATGAAGTGGCGCAGATGCGCGGCGTGAGCCCGGAAGAGGCCGCCATGGAGCTCGTCGTCGAGGACGGAACCCGGGTCGGAGTCGCCTACTTCCTGATGTCCGAGGACAACGTCCGGCGCCAGGTCGCGCTGCCGTGGGTCAGCTTCGGATCCGATGCCGACGCACCCGCGCCGGAGGGCGTATTCCTCCTGTCTGGCGAGCACCCGCGGGCCTACGGGAACTTCGCCCGCGTGCTCGCGAAGTACGCGCGCGAGGAGAAGGTGGTCACGGTCGAGGAAGCCGTCCGCCGCCTGAGCGCATTCCCGGCCGAGAACCTCTCGCTCACCGACCGCGGGCGACTGCGCAAGGGCTACTTTGCCGACGTCGTGATCTTCGATCCGAAGACCATCCAGGACCACGCGACCTACGATCGTCCGCACCAGCTGTCGACCGGGGTCGAGAACGTCTGGATCAACGGCATCCGGGCCCTCAAGGACGGCGAAGCCACGCGCGCGGCGAGCGGCCGCGTCGTCCGCGGCCGCGCCTGGAGCGGCGCACCGCACGGCGGCTGCCGCGCCTCGAGCACCGAATGGCACTGGAGCAAGTAGGCGCGCCGCGGCTGCGCGCCGCGGCCGAGCGGAGTGGTATACCGTGTCGGTGACGCCGAGCTTCTTCAAACGCTTCTTCCTCCCGGGATTCGCCTTCAAGGCGGTGGTCATCGGCGGCGGCTACGCAACCGGCCGCGAGCTCGCGGAATACTTCCTGCCGGGCGGCCCCTGGGGTGGCGTGCTCGGCATGCTGCTCGCGATGGTCTGCTGGAGCGTGATCTGCGCGACGACGTTCGTCTTCGCGCGCGCGACGCGCAACTACGAGTACGGCGCGTTCTTCCGGACGCTGCTGGGACCCGCGTGGTTCCTGTTCGACCTCGCGTACGGCTGCCTCGTCATCATCATGCTGTCGGTCTTTGGCGCGGCCGCTGGCGCCATCTGTGCCGCGATCTTCGGCTGGCCGCCGATCGCAGGCACGCTCGCGCTCGTGGCCGGCATCGCGCTGGTCGCCGCCTTCGGCAACGAGTCCGTCGAACGGCTCTTCAAGTACGTCACGTATTTCCTCTACGCCGTCTACGCGATCTTTGTGGTACTCGCGCTCACCAAGACCTCGGATCGGGTCGTCGCCAACTTTGCCGGTTCCGTTCCGGCGGCCGGCTGGGCCATCGGTGGGCTCACGTACGCCGGCTACAATGTCGTCGGCGCGGTCGTGATCCTGCCGGTGCTGCGTCACCTGACGAGCCGTCGGGATGCCATCGTCGCGGGCCTGCTCGCGGGGCCCCTCGGGATGCTGCCGGCGGTGCTCTTCTTCGTCTGCATGATCGCCTACTACCCGGCGATCAATTCAGTGACCTTGCCCTCCGACTACATGCTCTCGCGCCTCGATGCCCCTGTATTCCACGTCATTTTCCAGATGATGATCCTCGCGGCACTGCTCGAGAGCGGTACCGGCGCCGTACACGCCATCAACCAGCGGATCGCCGGTGTACTCAGTGCCCGCGGCCGGACACTCCCGGCCAGCAACCGGCTCGCCCTGTCGACCGGAATCCTGGTGCTGTCGATCTTTGTCGCCAAGCGCTTCGGCCTCGTCGAGCTGATCGCCAACGGCTACCGCTTTCTCGCCTACGCGTTCATCGCCGTGTACGTGCTTCCGCTCCTCGCGCGCGCGATCTGGACGCGGGGGCGCTTCACGCGCGGCCCGGGCGGAGCGTCACCCGATTCGCCGGTCGAAGGCGCGCCCTGAGGCGCGTGCGTCCCAAGAGGTATCCATGAATCTTCGTATCCTCGCGCTTGCGGCGGTTGTTGCCCTCGCCTCCCCGGCGCTCGCCGAGACCTATGATGTCGTGCTGTCGGGCGGCCGCGTGATGGATCCGGAGTCCGGTACCGACGCGATCCGCAACGTCGGTATCAACGGCGGCAAGGTCGCGCGAATCTCGAGCGAGCCCCTCAAGGGCAAGCAGACCCTCGATGCGCACGGGCTCGTGGTCGCCCCCGGCTTCATCGACCTTCATCAGCACGCGCAGGATCCCGCGAGCAGCCGCCTCAAGGCGTTCGACGGCGTGACCACCGGACTCGAGATGGAGATCGGCGCTCCGGACGTCGCCCGGTTCCTGCGCGAGAAGCAGGGGCGCTCGCTGATCCACTACGGTACGACCGCGAGCCATCCCGCCGCGCGGGCGCTCGCCTTCGGGACGCCACTCGTCGATCCGTTCCTGGTCGCCCCGTCCGGGCCGTCGACCAACGATGCCGCCAGCGACGCCCAGTTGCGCGCCATCGAGAGTCGCTTGCGCGCCGAGCTCGACGCCGGCGCGCTCGGCATCGGGATGGGTATCCAGTACACCCCCGGCGCGACCCGCCTCGAGGTCATCCGGACGTTCCGCCTCGCCGCCGAACGCCGCGTGCCGGTCTTCACGCACGTTCGCAGCTTCGGACGCCTCGAACCCGGGTCCAGCATCGAGGCCGTCAGCGAAGTGATCGGCGCGGCGGCCGTCACCGGCGCCTCCCTGCAGATCGTGCACGTCAACAGCAGCTGCGCGATCGACGCGCTCGAGTGCCTCGCGCTGATCGCGGGTGCCCGCGCGCGCGGCCTCGACGTCACGACGGAAGCGTATCCGTACGGCGCCGGCATGACGACGATCAACTCGGCCCTCTTCAATCCGGGCTGGCGGGAGAAGCTGGGCCTCGACTACAGCGCGCTGCAGCTTCCCGATTCCGGCGAGCGGCTGACGAAGGAGCGTTTCGAGCAGCTGCACGCGTCCCCGGAGGCCGTGCCGGTCCTCATCTTCATCAACTCGGACGAAACGGTCGACTCCGTGATCGCCAACCCGCTCGTCTCGATCGCGAGCGACGGCGAGGATGGCCACCCACGCAATGCCGGCACCTTCTCGCGCGTGCTCAAGCGCTACGTCCGCGAGCGCGGTTCGCTGACCCTGATGGACGCGATCCGGAAGATGAGCCTCATGCCTGCACAGCGTCTGGAGCGCGCGACGCCGGCGGCGCGCGGCAAGGGTCGGTTGCAGGAGGGCGCCGATGCCGACGTCATCGCCTTCGACCCGAAACTGGTCGGGGACCGCGCCACCTACCAGGCCCCCCGTGAACAGAGCGTCGGCATGAAATTCGTGATCGTCGGCGGCGTCGTGCTCATCGACCAGGGCGTGATGGCCGCCGACCGCTATCCCGGACAGCCGATCACGGTCGCCGGCCGTTCTGCTTCGACGCCGTAAGCGCCACTCGGCGCTGGCCGAGGCCCCGTTGGTTCCGATCTGGAGGATGCCGTCGTGAAGAGCCCCGTTTCCCTGTGGCGGCTAGCCGCCGTGCTCGTCGGTGCGCTCCCCGCACTCTCCCTCGCGGCGACGACACCCCTGAGCGGCGCCGAGGTCGACCGGCTCGTCACGCGAGCCATGTCTGCGTTCTCGGTACCCGGGATCGCCGTCGGCATCGTCAAGGACGGCAAGCTCGTCTACGCCAAGGGCTTTGGTGTCCGCGAGGTGGGTCGTCCCGGTGCCGTCGATGCGGACACGCAATTCGCGATCGGCTCGAACACCAAGGCGTTCACGACGGCGGCGCTCGCGATCCTGGTCGACGAGGGCAAGCTCCGCTGGGACGACCGCGTCATCGACTACCTGCCCGACTTCCGAATGTCGGATCCGTACGTCACCCGCGAGTTCACGATCCGCGACCTCCTGACGCACCGCAGCGGTCTCGGCATCGGCGCCGGCGACCTCCTCTTCGTGACGGCCACCGACTTCACGCGCCGCGACATGCTGCGGGCGCTCCGGTACCTCAAGCCCGTGACGGGCTTTCGCTCGCAGTTCGCCTACGACAACCTGCTCTACGTGGTTGCCGGCGAGGTCATCGCGACGGTCTCGGGCCAGAGCTGGGAGGACTTCGTCACCGCTCGGATCCTGACTCCGCTCGGCATGCACTCGTGTGCGACGGCGTTCGAACGCCTTCCCGACCACGACAACATCGCCGCCCCGCACCTGGTGGTGGATGGGACGCTGGCGACGATTCCGCGCCTCGAGATCCCGCTGGCGGGCCCCGCCGGCGCCATCCAGTGCAGCATCAACGGCATGGCGAAGTGGGTGCAGACGCAGCTCGCGCACGGCAGCGCTCCCGGCGGAGCGACGCTGTTCAGTGCGGCGGCTGCCACGGAGATGTGGACGCCACAGACGCTCGAGCACGGCGGCGGCAAGATCGCCGAGCTGACCCACACCCACTTCCAGGCCTACGGGCTCGGCTGGGGCCTCGACGATCTCGATGGGTTCAAGCACGTCGCGCACAACGGCGGGCTGCCCGGCATGGTGACGCAAGTGTCGATGATTCCGGAACTCAACCTGGGCGTCATCGTGCTCACGAACCAGCAGGAAGGCTTCGCGCTGTCGGCGATTTCACTACCGATCCTCGAAGGCTACGCCGGCCTTCCGCGGCGCGATTGGGTCTCGCTGATGCAAGGCTTTCGTGCCGATCGGCTCAAGATGGTGAGCGCCAGCAACCAGGCTCACGCGGTGGCCGGAGGCGCCGCGCCGCACCTGTCAGCGAACGAGCTTGCCGCCTTCACCGGAACCTTCGCGGATCCCTGGCGCGGGGAAGCGACGATTGCTGCAGCGGGCGACGGACTTCGCCTGACGTTCAGCCACACGAGCGACCTGTCGGGACCCCTGCACGCGGTCGGTCCAGAGCTGTTCATCGTTCGTTGGGACAAGCGGACGTTGGATGCCGATGCGTACGTGCGTTTTACGCGGGACTACGCAGGCACGGTCACTGGCTTCACGATGAAGGCGGTCTCCGCGTCGACGGACTTCAGCTACGATTTCCAGGACCTCGAGTTTCACCGGGTTCGGGACTGAACGAGCGTCGTCGCCCTGACCCGGGGGAGGACTCGCACCGACGCGGCCGTCTCCCCGGCCGGGAGAGCGCCGGTCCTCGATCGGAACGCGGCAGAGTGCGAGCGTCCGGCGAGACTGTCGAACGGGCCCGCGGACGTTGCGACCCCTCCCGCGCCTTGACGCCCGGCACAACGCCTTCACGTCGCACCGCACGTCGCGCGCGTCAGCCGGCGCCCGCCGCGCGCGCCGGGCGCGCCGTTGCGGGAGTCCGGGGATCGATCTCTCGGAGGTACCACTCGATGAAGTGCTGCGTCGGTGCTTCCATCGGCGTGTAGGGTCCGGGCTCGTAGTAGCGGGAATTGATGCCCTGCTGATTCACTTCGATGATGCGCTTGTCGGCGACGCTCGTGACCTGCCAGAGCCAGGTCAGGCGCGCGACGTCGTAGTCGATGCCCTCGCGCGCGCTGCCGTTCACGAGCCAGATGATCTCCATCTCGCTGGTGCTCACGGTCTTGGCAATGAAGCGATAGATCACCCCGTAGTCGGGATAGGCCAGGAACGCACTCGTCGGCCCGACGTCGAAGAACGTCGTGCCGCCGTCGTAGTCGCCGAAGCGCCCCATCAGCGGAGCCGCCGGCTTGCCGTCCTCGGTCCCACTGACCGTTCCGTCCGCGAGGGCCGAGCTGAAGCTGTCCGCACCTTCCTGCCCGGGAAGCGCACGCAGGCCCCACCGGTCGATGTTGAGCACCTCGACTCCGAGGCTCCGGGTCCGCTCGCGCATCCGCAGGTCGGAGTCGCGGTTGAGGTCGGCGGGCCGCGCGTACAGGTGAAACCGGGCGTATTCCTCGTGCGCGGGCTGGCAGTGGTAGCACTCGAAGTAGTTCTCGACCGCGAGTTTCCAGTTGGCGTTGATCGGATAGGTCGCGCGGTGCGCGACCTTTGCATCCGCCCATCCGTAGGCCCGCGCCGATCCCGCGAGCACTTCCTCGACGTGCTCGAGGCCGGGTGGCTGCGCAGCAAAGGACAGGAAGATGAGCCCCTCGATGACCCGCACGTGCAGGGACTTGAGCCCGTGGGCGAGCTTGTCGAAGGTGGCGGGCATGTGGCGCGCGGCGCGCAGGTGCCCGTCGAGTCCGTAGCTCCACGCATGGTACGGGCAGACGAACACGCCGCCCTTGGCATTCCCCGCCGCCGTCGTGCAGACGCGCGAGCCGCGGTGGCGGCAGACGTTGAGGAGCGCATGCACCCCGCCGTCGCGGGCGCGGACGACGATGACGGATTCAGGTCCCACGTCGACCAGGAAATAGTCGCCGGGATTCGGAAGGCTGGCGACGTGCCCCGCACAGAACCAGTGACGCAGCAGCAGCCGCTCGAGGTCCTGCGCGAAGACAGCGGGATCGGTGTAGAACGCCTGGGGCAATGCATGGCCGGGCTTGACCCCCGCCAGCAGGACCGCCATGCGGTCGTTCGGGGCTGCGCCGCGCTCGGGCGTCGTCACGGATTCCATCAGCTCCTCTCCTCGTTCCAGCGGCGTACCCCGAGAGAATAGCGGGAGTTGAAGGGTCTCCGGACGTGCGCGACGGGCATCGAAGGAGCGGCGCGCGACGGCGGCGCGGCGGCGACGCGGCGGGTGGCGGCGAGGATCGGGAACAGACGCTAAGTGGCTGTTCTCAATGAATATTCCGCAGACTCTTGCCCGCGCTTCATTTCAACGTCGGCGCCGAGCGTCAAACGGGCGGGTGCCGAGGTCCACGAGTGGACTGCGCCTTTCCGCCGGGACATCGGCACGACACGGTGGCCGGATCACCGGGCGCTCCGGCGAGCGGCGCCGTCAGTCGCCGCGCAAGGCGCCGATGGCACTCACCAGGTGATAGAGCGTGCTGGCCGGCGCCGGACCCGGCGGGAAGTTGCCGGACGGCGATCGCTCGTCGAACCAGAGCCCCGCCACGGCGGTGTCGAGATAGGGCATCAGCGAGGCCGCGGCATCGGCGGCGACGGCGGTAAATCTCGCCTCACCGGTCACCGCTCTCGCGAGCAGCGCCGCCTTCAGCCGCTCGGTCTGTGGCCAGAGCCGCGCGTTCCCGTCGTACACCGTCAGGTCATCGAGCAGTGCGTTCACGGCGACGCCGTTGCGGACGCCGGCCGATTCACCGAGGTCGATCAGCCGCAGTGCGGCGGCGAATTTCGCCGTGCGTTCGCCGCGCGCGGCGCGCAGCAACAGCCACGCCCACTCGAACAGGTGGCCGGGCTCGACGCGATGCCCGTC
>CAYNCY010000010.1:0-19842 GCA_964395195.1 uncultured Steroidobacteraceae bacterium | reverse complement strand
GTATTGGCGACGACCGCGGGGCCGCCGTGACCGGGCCCGGACACGTAGATCATGTCGAGGTCGTACTTGCGGATGATACGGTTGAGGTGCGCGTAGATGAAGTTCTGCCCCGGCGTCGTGCCCCAGTGGCCGAGCAGCATGCGCTTGATGTCCGCAGGCACGAGCGCGCGCTGCAGCAAGGGATTGTCGAAGAGGTAGAGCTGCCCAACGGACAGGTAATTGGCCGCCCGCCAGTACGCGTCGATCCGGCTGAGCGATTCCGGCGAAAGCGTCGGCTGATCCATCGTGGATACCTGGGCGAGGCGGTGGGTGTGAAAAGAGGGCGTGCTCCGGGCGCGCCCTCAGGGACGGACGTGACCGCTCACGCCTGCGCGTGCATGCGATCGTCCGTCTTGAAGAAGGCGCGGCCCAGCACCAGGAGTTCCCCGTCCGGTGGATGATCCGCGGGCTGGACAGCCGAAATCTTCGCAGCCATCTGGGAATGGTGCTTTGTGATGTGCTTGACGAGTTCCGTCTTCCCATTACCGGGGCCGACGATCAGGAGTGCGCCCGCGCTCGCCAACGCCGCCGACACACGCTCGAAATACGGGTGGTCCACCGGGCTGTGCCCGCTCCCCGCAGAATGGGCCTTGGTGTGGAGGTGCTGGTCCGGGTGGGTGGCATGGACGAGTGCCAGCGTATGTTCGGTCGCATTGAAACGCAGGATTTTGGCCTCCCGATTGTCGATCCACACAAGTGCATGAAAATGCTCGCTCATGATACGTCTCCCAAGGTCTTGGGCGCAGGCCGCCGGCGGGCCGCGCAGGGCCAGATCGAACTATCGCCACGGCCGGGCGTCGGGTCGGTGCGCTAACGAGCGCACGGTCACCGGACCCCGCGATGCAGGACCAGGGTACATCCGCTCGGCGTTGCCGACCCCCGGGAGGCATTCCGCGGCGGTTGGATCGGCTCGCGCGGGGGCGGGGGCGCTCCCGCGACGCAGCGGGCATCGGCCACCACAGCCCCGGGGCTTGCCATTCGCCAGACGGATCCGCCTTCACTCTCGATGCGTGCATCATCATCCCGATGAAAGACGGCCGGATCTTCCGGCTCGCCGAGTTCCTCGATTCCGCCCGGACCCTTGCGAGGTTGTCTGGCGCCGCCGCGACCGGCCGTTAAGAGCCGCCGGCAGGGCAGACGACACGCGTCACGGATCGAAGCGCCGCGATCGCATTTCTTTCGCGTAAGCCGGCGCCGGCCGGTGTAGGCCGGCCGCCGCGTCGCCGCCCTCGCAGGAGGGCCGCGTCACGCGCACACGCCGACGCGGCGCGCAATGGCTGTCGGCGCCTCGGAAAACGTAGGACGTGGCGGACGCGTCCGCGCGCATTCCGGCACGAATGTTCCCACGACCGCGGTGTCAACCCATGCGTCACGAGCTCCCAGGGAGCTGTGGCGAATCACTGTCCGAACCAAATCGAGGGTCTTATACATGTACAGGTCAATGGCAACTGTGGCGATGGCCGGGCTCATGCTGATCGGAACGCAGGCGTTTGCGAACGATACGCAGGGCAGCAATTCGATGACGGCAGATCACGCGCGAATGAAGGATTGCATGACGCGGATGCGCACCAAGGAGGACGGGTCCACCCACGACCAGATGAAGGCCGCGTGCAAGACCGAGCTGAACAGGGGGACGACGGGCAGCGCAGTCACCGGTACCGGAATGAGCAACGACAGCTCAACCACCAGTCCGCCGTATAGCACCCCGCCCAAGCACTAGGACCAGGCGACTGGAATATGCCTCGACCCGCGCGCAGACGGGCCGAGGCCCGGACCACGAACGCTAACCCGCGATACCCGCCAACCCGGGCGCGAACAGTCCCGGAAGCGTCGCTGCTTGCCGCCGCCCCGGGTCCTCGAAGCTGTTAGAGCAGTCCCACCGGTCCGTCTCGGCCACGAGGCGCCGCGCGTATGCGCGCCGCCATCGCGCCGCCGCTACGAACTGCCCTCAGCGATTGGGACCGCTCTGTGGCGCCGGAGTCGCGGGTGCAGACGCAGTGGCATCCGGACTCGGCGACGGCACGGCCGGCGCGCCCTCCGGGCTGGCTGCACTGCTTGACGAGTCACTGACCGACGCGTCGCCGGCGGGCGGCGGTGTCGTCGTGGCTGCCGGGGCCGCGGGTAACTCTATCGCGTTCGGCCCCGCCGCTGGACCGCGCATCGTCGCAATGGCGACGCCGGCGGCGATGACGACGGCCATCGCGCCGACGGCAATCATCTTGTGAGACGTTTTCGGGTTCATGGTTGCATGCTCCGTTTGGATTGGCCGACGCGGCACATCACCGCGTCGCGAGTCGACGGTGCGCCTTCAACTCTCGCCTGTAAGTCTCCCGACACGCCCGTTTGCCGGGAACATTCCAGCCAGAACGTCGTCGGCGGTCGCCTACCGCCGAATCGCCGCTGGTTTCGCGGCGTCGTCGCCTTGCCGCGACCCACCGGAACATTCGCCGCAAGCAGGCCGGTCCGGGCGGGACGCTCGTACCCGTGCTCTTCGGACTTCCCGCGGTTGAAGGGCACCGCTTAAGCGAGCGCGTGCTGCCCATCCGCGTGGCGCGGCAGCGCCGTGCTCGGTTCCTTCGATGGCAGGGGACGGTCCGCTCGCGGTCGCGCCTCGTGCTGCGCCGTTGGCGAGCGGCGGGCGGATCAGTCGCGCGACGCCGCCGCGCCGTCGCACGACACCGCGACTTCGCCGGTCTGCATCAGCTGATTGAATCGCACGAGATCCCGGCGAACCTGGATCTTCGGCTCCGCACCGAAGAGCCTTGCGACCAGGGCTCCGGCCTCGCCACCTGCCGGGTCGTAATCCACCGTCACGGTCACCGCCGTGCCCTCGGCTTCAGCATCGCGAAACTCGATTCGCCCGCTGTTGCGCACGGTAGACGAATCGGCCGTCCTCCACTCGATCAAGCGATCCGGCACGTCCTCGACAATGAGCGACTCCCAGCGAACAGTCTCACCGCCAGGTGCACGGACGGTCCAGCGCGAGCGAACGTCATCGAGGACCTCGACGGCGCGAACGTTTTCCATGAATCGAGGCAGGTTGTCGAGCTGCCGCCAGAAGCGATAGAGCTCTGCACGTGATCGCTGGATCGTCACCGTCCGACCCACCCACTCGTTCACTTCCGACGCCACGTGACTCTCGGCCGCGCCCATATCCTCCCGGTGGAACGCGGCGGTTGCCGGTGAATTCCTCCGTCCATCATCCATTGCCCGTTGTTCCATGCGCGTCTCCTCACAAATCGGAGCGCAGCGACGTTCGTCATTACCAGCCGACTCTATTTCGGCCCTCGCTGCACCGCCTTACCTGTCAACGCGCCCCGCGGGCAGAGCCCCGCGAGGCGCGAGGTGGCGTCAGCGCTTCTGGGACCGATTGCCCGACTCCTGGCTTTCGCCAGACCCGTGGCTTCCCGAACCGCCTGGTTTCATGCTTCCGCCCTTCTTGCCCTCGTTGGATCCACTCCCGGAATCCTTCGGGGGATTGCCCGATCCGCTCGGGCTGGATCCGCCTTGATTCGACCCGGTCTTGCCGCCGGATCCTTGACTGCTGTTGCCATGATCAGTCGAAGCCATGTCTGTTCTCCAAATGCAACGACGCCCAATGCAGGCGACGACGTCACTGTCTCGCGGCTGGGTACCTTCAGCGATCAGCGGTTGGAACGTGCGAGGGTAGGTGCTCCCCTTCGTTTTGATTCGTCGCGAAGACCGCGAGTCAACGCGCGACCTCGCGATGTCCGAGAGCGCCTGCGTGCGCATTTTTCACGGCTGTCGGCGCGCTCTGTCGGACGCATCGCCCGAGCTCGCTCAACTCGCGTGCGCGTGCGCACGTCACTTCATGCGGCCGTGTCTTACGCTCGAACCAGCGCTTCGTACGCTGTCATTCCCGCCGAGGCGCCTACAGTTGTTACAGCACCTGCGTGCGACTCGCCACCTCAAGGAGACATCACATGATTTCGAGAACCGGACCCGCCATCCTCACCGCGAGTGCCGCTGGCGTCGCGCTCTCGCTGGCGCTGCTGCAGACATCCGCCGCCGCCACCGCTCCCGCGAGCGCTCAGGAGTTCGTGACGAAGGCGGCGCAGGGAGGTCTCGCGGAAGTCGAGCTCTCGAAAATGGCGCAGACGCGCGCGCATGCGGCCGCCGTGAAGAGCTTCGCTGCCAGGATGGTCCACGACCACACGCAGGCAAACTCCGCGCTGCAGGCGATCGCGGTGCGCAAGGGTCTCAGCGTTCCGACGGACACCGACGCCGAGCACCGCGCACTCATCGGCACGTTGAGCCAGGAGACCGGTGAGCAATTTGACAAGGACTACGTCGCGGCCATGACAAAGGACCACGATGCGGCGATCGGGCTGTTTGAAGGGGAATCGTCGGCGACGGGTCCGGACGCGGAGCTTCGGGCGTTTGCAGCGACGACGTTGCCGACACTCAAGATGCACCGGCAGATGGTCACCGGACTCGGCGATCCGGCCACGCGCTCAGGTTCAGTGCGCGGCGAGTAACCTCGGTTCATTGCCGTCGCGGGGTCCGACGATGGCTCCGCGCGGCAGTGGCGCCGTCAACGAGGGAGGCGACCGCTTCCCGTCGCGCCACGTTGCCTTCTCCCCGGACGACGGCGGTGCCTGCCGTCGTCGCGGGGCCGGGCGCTTCGTCTTTATTGTTGTGGCGGAGTGATCGTGCCCGGGTCGGACCCCGGCGTCGGATCAGCCGGATTCGATGGCAGCGGCGTCGGCGCATAGGGATCGTTCGGAAGCGGAGTGGCGCCCGTTCCCGGTGGCAAGTTCGGCTGCGGGCTCGGCGGCGCGAGCGGCGGCATCGGTAGCGTGCCGGGACCCGTCGGCGTCAACTGACCGGGCGCCGATGGCGATGACGATCCGCCCGGGACGGGTGCACCCGGCGTCGCGGCCGATCCACCCGGAGTTCCTGGCATCCCCGGTGTGCTCTGTGCCGCGGCGACTCCGATCATTCCGATCGCAAGCAGTCCTGCGATTGCGCCTGCGCGCGGCAGGTGGGGGTAGCTCGGTGCTTTCATTGACGGTCTCCGTGGGTAGGTTGCGTCATTGAGCATGGGGAACGACCGCGCGAAACGAAGCCGGCGACGCACCTGTCCGATCGTCAGCCGGGGTCGACCACCGCGCTGCAATCGCGCGCCGCCACCCGCGCGCGCACTCACCCGTTGGTCGATTCTGCGCTCTCGCGTGGCGGAGTCACTGACGGACGACTCGCGCCGAACGAAGGCGCGACAAAGCGATGGCTGACGTGCGCAAGCGATGCGCCGCGGCCGCGCTCCTCTGCGCGAGGTTCGACGTCGCAGGCGATCGGTGAGCGATGGGACGGTGCGCGTTGGGAGTTCGGGATCGCGGGAACGCTGCCGGGCAATCGGCCCTGTCGGAGTGCGGCTCGTAACGGACAACTGGCCGCCGGGCGCCCTGACGTGACCTGACCGCTCTGGGTGGGGATCGGTCCCGTTGGTCCATCCGCAATCCCGACGCGGGCGCCATTCTATTGTGGAAGGGAGGGTACCGGGCCGGCAGCCACCCCCGGCGTGACACTCCCGTCGGGGGACGCCTCCGAGCCACTCTATATATAGAGTGCCTAAGACCCCCGCGGGATCGGGGGAAGGGGGCGCTGCCGCACGGCGATCGCCGCCGCCGCAGTCGCCCCGAGTCGCCCGGAACGCCGGCCACCCGGCCGGCGCGGATGTCAGTGGCTAGTGGTGAAACAGCAGATAGACAATAACGAGAACGACCACCGGAACACCGAGCAGCCAACCGAGAAAGTACTTGCCCATGTCTCACTCCTACGTGTGGGGGACCCAGCGAACCTCGAACGATTCGACACCCACCACAAGGAACGCGACATCGGGGAATCGGCAGATCCCGCTGTCAGCCGCCGCCCACGACGGCGACGGCTCCGACGAGGCAACTTCGGACGCCGTCCCCACGAGCGCGTCGTAAGGGACTCGCCACGATTCCCCGGATCGGCCGGACTCTGTTCGGTAGGGAACAGAGCGTCCGGCTCTCCTACACACCCTTGGGTCCTTCAGCTACGCGTATCGCGGGGACGATGCCGGACACTCCCTCCCTGCACTCTCGCAGTCTCTCGCGGGTCATCCGTGTCAAGCCTACCTTCCGCAGCGTTTTCAGGTGGCCCGAGCAGCAACACCCTGCTGGGCGCGCTCAGCCCTGCCGATCTCGCGGAGCTTAGCGCGCACCTCCAGCCGACGTATTTGCGCCTCGGCGAAGTGGTTTGCGAACCTGGTTGCCGCCAGATCCACGCCTATTTCCCGACGAGCGCGATCATCTCGCTCCTCAACCTGTTGGCGAACGGCGCCTCCGCAGAGATCGCCGTGGTCGGCTTCGACGGCGTCGTCGGTGTCGGCCTTTTCATGGGCGGTGGCAGCATGGCCACCCGCGCCGTCGTGCAGAGCGAAGGCTGGGCGTATCGCCTGAACGGCGCGCAGCTGATCACGGAGTTCGCCCGCGGAGCCGCGTTCCAGCAGCTGCTGCTCCGCTACACGCAGCAGCTGATAACCCAGCTCGGCCAGACCGTCATCTGCAACCGGCATCACTCGATCGACCAGCAACTCTGCCGATGGCTCCTTTCGAGCCTCGATCGCCTCAGCGGTCCGGTGCTGCGCATGACCCAGGAGCTCATTGCCAACATGCTCGGTGTACGCCGGGAAGGCGTCACGGCCGCGGCCGGTCGCCTGCAGGATGCGGGACTCATTCGCTACCGGCGCGGTGTCATTGTCGTGCTCGATCGCGCCGGCCTCGAGGCGCGCTGCTGCGATTGCTACAGCGCGGTGAAGCTCGAATCTCACCGGATCATGGCGTTCCCCGCGCCGCCGCAGGTCCCGGCCGTGCCGCGCTACGCCAATATCGGGGGGCGCCCCGCGACTGAGCGCCCGGTCCCGGCCGGGCGCTTGCGCATCCCATTTACACGTAACGCATCGATTATTTCACGGTAAACGACGATGCCGTGAAGGCGGCGTGTGCGGAGTTCAGGATCCCGATCGCGCCCGTGGTGGCACCCACCGGAACGGTGACCTGCATCTGCGAGTCGCTCAGGACCTTCACCGACCCGTTATGCGCGGCACCCACCCACGCCTGCGTCGTTCCCGAAAACCCACTCCCGTTCAGCGTGACGACCGTGCCGGCGGCCCCCGACTGCGGCGAGAACGCCGAGATGCTCTGCTGCGGCGAGCTCGTGGATGACGCCGTGACCGAAAAGGTACTCGCCGTGAACGCCGAATACGTGGGATTGAATATTCCGATTGCGCCGCTGGTCGCTCCGGCGGGAATCGTGACCTTGACCTGCGAATCGCTCACAACCTGCACCGTCGCATTCTTCGCGGCTCCCACCCACGCTACGGTGGAGCCTGTGAACCCGGAACCCGTCACGAGCACGACAGTGCCCGCAGGCCCGGAGTGGGGCGAGAACGCCGCGATTGCCTGCTGCTTGAGGGCTGGCGGCACCGGCGGTGTCGGCGGCGTGGTCGGAGGAGGCGTGACGGGCGGGGGGACAGAGCCACTCGGCGGTGTTCCCCACAGCTTCTGGAGGAGCGCCAGCTTGTCAGTGCGTACGTTCAGGTTGTTGTCGAGAATGCCGCCGGTGTCACCGCTGTTCGGGGTGTAGCACCAGTAGAAGCTGCTGTGGATTCCCTTGGCGATCAGGTAGCTGACAAACGCGTTCTGCCAGACGACGTCCTTCTGGCCGCCCGTTCCCTGCCCGTAGTTGCCACCCCACTCACCGACGACGACCGGATGCGCCGGGTAGTTCTTGCCGAAGAGCGTGTCCCAGTCGGCTGGGAGGTTCGCGGGGAAGTTCGACGCACTGAACGTGGATTTGACGAACACGTCCGGTCCGTACGTGTGGGGTGACAGCACGAGCTTCGTCACGGGGATGTTGAGCGGCAGGTAGACCTCGGGCTGCAGGTCCTCACCCCAGTTCATCGGGATGGAGCTGTTCTCCTTGCCATCGAACTCGCCGTTGATGCCCTGTACGAACACGAGCAGGTTCGGATTGGCAGCCAGCACCGCAGCGGACCCGAACTCGGCCGCCGCCTTCCAGAAGTTGACGGGATTGGCGTCGTTTGCGTCACCGACGCTCCAGCGGACGATGCCATTCGGCTCGTTGTAGATGTCGATTGCGAAGAAGTGACTCAAGCCCGCATACCGCTTGGCAACGAACGCAAGGTCGCGTGCCCAGTTCTGCTCGGTGTACGCCTGGTTGTTGTAGATGAGATCGTAGTCGACGGCGCCCGCCACAAACCACGTGGGGTACTGTCGCTGCATTGAGACACTGTGGAAGTCGAGCAGGATGTACATGCCCTGCCGATCGGCCTCCGCCATCCAGAGATCGAGTGTCTGCAGCGGCGTCTTGCCGAGCAGCTCGGGATTGAGTGTCGGGTCGACGTAGCTCAACTGGTCGACCGGCGTCGTGTTGTAGAGCGTGTCGGGCACGAAGGGCACCCGGATGGCGTTGAAGCCCAGACTCTTGATCTGGGCGATCTGCTGCTTCCAGCCCATCGCCCACAGGTACTGTGGCTGCAGGATCAGGGAATTGAAGCCCTGGTGACTGATGCCGCGCAGCTGGATCTCCTGACCGCTCGCGTCATAGATGGACCCCGCCTGGGTGAAGTAGCCGGCGGCAGACACTGTCGCCGAAATCGCTAGTAAATAGACAGCCGCTGCGACACGGATCGTGCGCAAAATAAAGCCTGAATTCATCAAATTCTCCAAGGTCATTCGCCGCTCGGCCGGTATCGGCTCGCGCGGTCATCGTTGAGGGTCCACCCCGCCGCCCGCCAGCACTCTGCAGAAGGTGTCGTCTGTGCGGTAGACCCCATATGAGGCCGTTTTCGAGCGCTAGTTCATAAGAAAGTGCCGGCAATCGGCGACAAAACGCCCTGGCGAACGCGCCTGCTTCACCCCGATCGAGGCACGCGATGGACCGAATGAGACGGCCCGCGTCGGCGGACACCGTCAGACGACCGAGCCGCATCCGCCGCGACTGCTAGCGGCGCCCCCGCCCGTCGGACCGGGCCGCGAAGGCCTCGGGCGCGAGCGGAAGCGGCGCACCGGCCTCGATTCGATCGCCGCGACTCTCCCGTCGGCATCGCCCTGCTCGAACTACGTGCGCTGGCCGACCGACCGGGATCCCGTTCTGGCCGATGCTCGACAAGCGCGTCCCTGCGTGATTCATTCGCGCCGCGCGCCGTTGGTTGACCCCGAGCGCTCCCCAGGTGGCAGTACCCCTTGATCGATGCCGGCCGCCGACCCGTCGTTGCGTGTTATCACCGGCTCGAGGACGCCGCGGCGCTTCGCGCGCGCGTCAATGCCCTCAATCTGCAGTCCGAACGGCCCGATCCCTTCTCGACGTTCGAGTTCCTCGAGAATTTTCTCGCGCACGACGAGCGCCGCTCGGCATCACGCTCGACGCTGTGGTTCCTGACGGCGACCGACGCCGGCCGACTGATCGGCTACGTCGCCTTGACCCACGAGCGCGCCCGCTTCCTCGGATTCCCGGTCTCGAAGGTTGGCTTTGCGGTGACGCGCGACACCGACCGGCCGCACGTCGTTGCCCTCGCCGGGCACCTCCGTGAGGTGAGCGATGCGTTCTATCGCTACCTGCTCGAGCGGAAGCGAGACTGGAGTCTTCTCGAGTTCCAGCAGCAGGACGGGGCGTCGTCGATGTTCCCGCCGCCCGCGTGCATCGCCGGAAACGGGCTGGCCGTCCGACAGTGGCCGAGCCTCGCCAACGGCACCATTCCGGTGCGCTGGAGCACGTTCGAAAATTATCTGCGCGACCTCACAAAAAAGAATCGTTCGAACTTCCGCCGCCAGGTACGCCGGCTCCTGGCCGCGGGCGAGGTCGAAGTGCTGACCTCAGCCGATCCCGCAACGACGCCGGCGCTCCTCGAGCTCTATCGCAGCATCGAGCCGCGCAGCTGGAAATCGGCCGCGCATGGCGCCATCGGGCGACATCCCGGGCGCGTGGCGTACTTCCAGGCGCTCCTTCGCCCGGTACAGCCCATGCACGTGTCGATCCATCTCTTGTTGGTCGACGGCCTGCCGGTGGCCGGGCTCATCAGCGGCGCATTCGCGGAGGGCCTCTACGCGCTCCACATCATCTACGACGCCAGTCTCGCGCCCGCGGCGCCGGGCTCCCTGATGCTGCTCATGGGAGTCCGGCAGGCGATCGAGGCTCGCGTGACCTACTTCAACCTCCTGTCGGGATTCGGATACTTCAAGGTTCGCTGGCTCGCCACGATGACCGAGGCCCGGACGGGACAGATCTACCGCACCGACCGACTGCCGTTCTGGCGCCGGGTCGTGGGTGACTGCCTGCGGTCGGTGTGGCGCCGACCGCGCGCGAGCGCCTCGGCGCCGTTCAACCCCGCGCGTCGCGCGGCCGAAGGCTCGGGTGAGGACGACGTGCCTTCAAAGCCGCGGCCTGTCAGCGCGCAGGAGCGCGAGCGGCTGTACGCACTTCTCAGCAAGGCGCGACAGCATCCCCATCGCACCCTGTCCGCCCTGGCACTGGCGGAGCTCTGCGGAGTCGAGCCGTGAGTGCCCCCTGCCGGGGACGCCCGCCAAGCGGACAGCGAGGACGGAGGCCGCGTCGTCGCGCAGCAGCAGAAGGCGCGGCGGGGTGCGATGCCGCACAGAGTGTTTGTCCCGCGCGCTCCAGACTGTCGCGACTGGCTCCTGCGCACGTCGTGGATGCGCGACCCCATCGAGCGGGGGTGTCGGTCGCGGCGCAGAGACTCACTCCACCGATGCCCGCCGCGCTACAACGAGGACGAATGAGTGGCCGGTGATCTCGGCACGGGACCGCGCCCAGGCGCTTTGCCAGCCGGCAAGGTGACGCGCGGTCCGTCGTTCCTGCCGACGGCCACCAGTCCCCGCTCGCCGCACGCGCACCCGCCAACCGTCCTTCTCGTCGCGAGCCTGCGCTGGCCGATCGCCGCTCGCCTCGGGCTCGCCTTTGCGGAGCTCGGCTGCCGGGTGGAGGTGGTCTGTCCCCGGGGACATCCGGCGAGGAGAGTCAGGTCCATCGCGCGCCTTCACCGCTACTCGATCTTCGATCCCTGCCGTTCGCTGCACGCGGCGATCCTCGCGTGCGAGCCCGACCTCGTCATCCCGTGCGATGACCCGGTGGCGCGGCGACTCTGCGATCTCTACGCCGCCATCGAGCGCACGGGCCCGGGCGATGACGGCGTCCGAGGCTGCATCGGGCGCTCGCTCGGGGTTCCGGGCGCGCATCCGCGCGTCGCCGAGCGCGGCCGCCTCGCGACCCTGGCTGCCGAACTCGGCATCCGCACGCCCGCCACCGGTTCGATCGAGACGCCGGACGATCTCGAGCGCTGGCTCGAGCGCCATGGATATCCGGCGGTCCTCAAGCTCGACGCAACCTGGGGCGGGCAGGGAGTCGTCATCGCCAATGACCGCACGCAGGCGCAACGCGCGTTCGACGCCTTCCGGTCCCGGCCCCCGCTTCGCCGGGCCGCCGTCCGGGCGTTGCTGGAGCGCGATCCGGGGTACGTGCTGCGCGCGTTCGCTCGGCGCCCGGCGATCACCGTGCAGCAGTTCATCCCGGGTACCCCCGCCAACCGGGCCGTGGCTTGCTGGCACGGACGGGTGGTCGCGGGTACCAGCGTCGAGGCGATGCGCACGCAGCACGCGACCGGTCCCGCAACCGTCGTTCGCCTCATCGACCACCCCGAGATGGCCGCGGCCGCGGACCGTCTGGTCCGGCACCTCGGTGTCACCGGCTTGTGGGGCCTCGACTTTGTCATCGATGCAAATACCCAGGCCGCCTACCTCGTCGAGGTCAATCCGCGCGCGACACCGATCTGCCATCTCCCGTTCGCGAATGGCAGGCCGCTCGCCGAGGCGCTCTACGCAATGATGACGGCCGCGCTGCCGGCGTCAGTCCCCGCGCGCATCGACGGTGCCTTCGTCGCCATGTTCCCGGGCGAGTGGCGGCGCGACGCCGCGAGCCCGTACTTGAGTTCGGCTCACCACGACGTCCCCTGGCGCGAGCCCGGTCTCGTTCGCGACGGCATCGAAGGCCCGTGGGCGGAGCGCGGGCTCCTGGCCCGACTCTGGGCAGAGTGGCGCCAACGAATCCCTTCGCGGACGGCCCGGCGTGGTCCGACCTTCGGCGGAGCGCCGCCAGCACGCGCACCGGCAGCCGAGCAGCACTCGTCGGCCGCGGGCGAGAGTGTCGACCAGCGCGATCGGACGGTTGCCGGCGAGGACGCCGTGCGTCCGCTCCACGGGAGATCACTGTGAGCAACGTTCACGACATCACCAGCCGGCGAGGGGCGAGGGCACCGGTCAGCACGAGCGGGGGATTCATTGGAGTGGCCGCCCCGGAACGCGCGCGCGCCGCCGAAGCACCGCCCGCGGGCAGCGTCGCGATCGTGGGCGCGGGGCCGTACGGACTGTCGCTCGCCGCGCATCTGGCGGCCAATGGAACGCCCTTTCGGATTTTCGGGGCGCCGATGGGCGTCTGGCGGGGGCACATGCCCCGCGGCATGTTTCTCAAGTCCGACGGGTTCGCGTCGAATCTCTACGACCCCGAGCGGCGCTTCACGCTTCGCAACTACTGCAGCGAGCAACGCATCGAGTACGCGGACTACGGGACGCCCGTTCCCCTCGATGCGTTCACGAGCTACGGCCTCGCGTTCCAACGCCACCTCGTCCCCACCTTGAACGAGAAGTGCGTCGTGCGCATCGAGAAGAATGCCCGGGGCTTCCTCGTCTCGACGGACGACGGCGAGACGATCGCGGCCGAACGCGTCGTCGTCGCGACCGGCATCAGCTACTTCAGTCACGTGCCGGAACCCCTCAAGTCGCTGCCGCCCGAGGTGTGTTCACACAGTTTCGCGGTCGGCGACCTCGCGCGCTTCGTCGGCCAGCGCGTCCTGGTCATCGGTGGTGGCGCCTCCGCCGTCGACGTCGCGGCGCTGCTCGCGCGGGAAGGGGCCTCCGTCGAGCTCGTCTCCCGGAACGAGGTCGAGTTTCACCGGCCGCCGGAGCCACGGACACTCTGGGCGCGCGTGACGGAGCCCAATCTCGGGCTCGGCCCCAACTTTCGCTCGGCGCTCTACACCGCCTTTCCCGGACTCTTCCGGCTGCTGCCGGTACGCCTGCGAGAGCGCATCGTGCGGCGTCACCTCGGACCCGCCGCGGCATGGTTCGTACGCGACCAGCTCATCGCGAACGTTCCCATGCATACCGGGTATGAAGTCACCGCCGCGACCGCGCTCGCGGGCGGCGTGCGGCTCTGCCTTCGGGCGGCGAACGGTCGCAGCTTCGAGAGCCAGGTCGATCACGTCATCGCGGCGACGGGATACCGGGTGGCGATCGATCGACTCGACCTGCTCGCGCCGGCACTCCGGGCGTGCATCGCGACCGAGCAAGGATCACCCGCGCTCAGCAAGTGGTTCGAATCCTCCGTACCGGGACTTTATTTCGTGGGCATCGCGTCGGCCGCCACCTTCGGCCCGTTGATGCGCTTCGCACTCGGCGCGCACTACACCGCGCGGCGCCTCGGACAACGCCTCGGACAACGGCTCGCCCGGCACTCGCCGGCCTAGTCGCGCGCGACGAGGCGAGCGCGCACGCCCAAGAGCCACCGGCGCACCGTCCGGTGCCCGTCCCGGACGCTCAGGAAGACCGACTCGCCGGCCGCGAAGGCCGCGCGCGAGGCCATCGATCCCGAGCGCAGCGCCGCATCGTGGTAAACCTGCCGCGTCGGCCGCCAGCGGGTCTTCGAGGTGTCATCGCCGGTCGAGAGGTTCACCACCGTGACGCCGTTCTCGATCGACCACTTGATGGCCTCGACGACGACGGTGGTCATGACGCTGTAGGACGCCCACGCGGAGTCGTAGCCCGAGTAGTACAGATACAGATCCCGACCGAGCAGGAACCCGACCCGGGTCGCGACCACCTTCCCGGCGATCAGGAGCTGGAAGATCCGCAGCTCGCCGCGAGCGGCCGAGTACGTGGCGTACTCCCGCAGAAATGCCCGCGTCGCCGAGTCGCGGAACACATCCGCATGACCAATGGTTCCGGTCGACTTCGACCGCGCGCGGTGCAACCGGAAGAGCACGGCGAGTGCCTCGAGACAGTGCTCGCGCTCCGTCACGATCCGAAGCTCGAACGCGTGGCCGTCGCGCTTCAGCGAGTTGTAGCACTTGCGCATCGACTCACGCGCGTTCCGGGGGAGGGAGCGGCGAAAGTCATTCCAGCTCGCGGGCAGTTCGAGGCAGAAGTCCGAAGTCTGGCGCCGCCAGACGAGCTCCGGGTAGCGGGCCCGCTGCCATTCCTGCGGCGGACGCCTGAGACCCGACCACGTCATGAGGTGCCACGCGCCGCCCGCCGTGGCCCATCGCGAGAAGAGCGCCGTCGCGCACCGCTCGTAGTCGTCGGGCGCGCACACGAGCCCGCGCAGTTCGGTGACATTGGCATCCGCGCCGAAGAAGCGCAGTTCCCGGACGCTCAAGGTCCCGCGCGCGGGCCGCCTCGTTATCACCATCGGTGCGACGGCGATCAGCGCGCCGCCTTTGTCGTAGAGGGTGTAGACGCAAAGGGAGTCCCGCGCGAGGAGGGAGCGGGCGCGCAGGTGCTTCCACCACGCCAGGTTCCAGGCCGGGGACGAGAAGGGAACGCGCGGCACGAGCGTCGCATCGAGTGCGTCCCACTCGGGTGCCAGGGCCTCCAGTTGCTCAACGGTGTGCAGGCAGCGGATCTCGAACGCGTCACTGTCGGCGGCGCCCGTCATGCCGGGCGTCCACTCGACACCGGGCAGGCCCGCGACGGGTGGCACCGGCTGTCGCGGGCAACCGGTGCGCACGACGGCCGCCGGCGCTGCCTCCGCCCCTCGCCGGACGGTGGGGGTCTCATCGGGCGCCACCCACGGGGCGCTCACGGCCCGGGGAGCGGCGTTGCGCCGCCCACCGCCCGCGCATCGACGCGCATCGAGGCCACGTGCCGCTTGGTCGGGACGGAACCGAGCCCCATCCGGCGCGCGAGCCCGTGCACGAGGATCTTGGCGACCGCTCCCGGGCCGTCCTCGCGCACGGACAGGTGGCTGCAGCCGAGGCGCGTCCGAAAGAACCGGTTCGCCGCGTAGACACGCGCGCGGCGGCGTGACTGGTTGGTGAAGTGCTCGGTCGACAGCGACACGTTGACGCCCTCGAGGTTCGTCACGCGGTGCGGCGCGTTCTGCGCCCACGCGATCCACTGTCCGGGAGCGAGGTCATGGACGGTCGCGCCGCGATCGAAGGCGCGGTCGTACGGGAGGTACTCGTGGCGGGCACCGACGAAGATGTCCTCGAGCGTCTCGCGCTCGACATACCACGGATCGCCGGCGGGATAGACCCAGACGCGCTTGCGACCGCGGATGTGCCAGAGAACGGAGGCGGGTCCATCCGCGTGGTAGTAGACGAGCGCACCGGGCGAGGACACGAGCAGGGTCGCCTGGCTCGACTTCGCCCTGAACCCTCTCACCTTCGCCGCCACCTGCTCGTAGAGCGCATCGACGATTGCGCGGTAGCGGGGGTCGACCTCGGTGATACGCGTGATATTGAGCCAGAGACGCCCCGCGTACACGGCGCGAAGGAGTTCGGCGCCGCCGACGCCGTCGTTGAGCGCGAGACGGTTGTCCTCGGGCCGCGTCTCGTCGGTACCCGTGACGAGCGAGTGCAGGCGGTGCCGGGGATGCCTCTCCAGCAACTCGATGAGCGCCGCATCCGTGAAGAGCTCGGACGCCGCGAGGTCGTGACTCGCAACGACCGGCGTCTTCCCGAACGCAGCCGCGTCCGCTGCCGAGAGCTCGATCTGCGGGCGGGGCACCCGCCGTGACGTGTCATTGCTTCGCATCGCTCGTTCCGCTCACACCGATCGCCGGTTCAACCCAATGGCTCGCACGATGACAGGCAAGTACCGGCGGGCGATGCGACGAGAGCGGGAGCTGGATTCGTCGGCACGTCCTCCGTACACCTGCATCCCGCCATCGTGGCGAGCGCCCCTCAAGTGGGCTCCCGGCGCGATTTCACGTCGGTGCGCTCCCGCACAGAGACCCGCTCCTCCGATGCCGCCGCCGCCGTGGCCTCGTCCCGCACGAAATGTCCGCGCGCCAGCGCACGGATCGCGCGCAGTCAATCGAACAGCATCCCTCGAGGAATGGGCGGAAATGCGCAGACGAGCCTGCGGCCTGGCCGGTCAAGCCGCGGACCGAGGAGACATCAACGCGTGCCAACCCGTCGAATCCCCGCGCGAATGGCCCGCGGCGGCGCAAGTGCCGTCCTCCTCGTTCTCATCGCCTGCGGCGGAGGCGGGCACGGCACGCCGGTCGTACGGATGGACCCGGTGCCCGCGATCACGGCCCTGGCCCCGGCGAACATTCCCGCGGGCAGCGCCGGCTTCTCGCTCAGCGTGACCGGCAGCGGGTTTACGGAAGGCGCAACAGTCCTCTGGAACGGCGCCAGCCTCGCCACCGGCTTCGTCGACGCCGCGCACCTGACCGCATCGGTTCCCGCGACAGACGTCGCCTCCGCGGGTACCGCGAGCGTCCGGGTCGAGGCCGCTGCGCCCGACACGATGCAATCCGGCGCGGCGACATTTTCCATCACCACCGTCGGCGGCGCACCGCCGTACCTGCGAAACTCCGTCTCCTACAATTCCTATCCGGGCAGCAACAGCGACGAGTGGGTGGTCGTGCTGCCGAACGTGCTCGCGGGCAGCACGATCTACGTCGTCGGGACGTGGCCGAACTTCTCGAGCAACTATCCTTCCATGCAGGTGACCGACGGTACGAACGCGTATGCGCTCCTCGATCGCTACGACGATCGCATCCAGTTCAACCTCGGGATCCAGGGAACGCAATCGGTCGGGCACTGGTACGCGAGCAACGTGCCGGCGGGCACCTACACCGTCCACCTCGCACCGACGTCCGACACGTTCGAGGATCTCGTCGGGCTGGTCGCCTTCGAAGTCGCGGGCGTCAGCGCGAGTCCGCTCGACGGCCACGCCCTGCAGTTCCAGCCGGGCGTCGCGCCGGGCGCCGATACCCTGACCGTGGCGGTTTCGAGCGCCAGCACGAGCGGCCTCCTGGTCGCGGTCGCCGTCGATACGGTCGACTCGACCGCCCCCACGGCGCCGCTCCCCGGTTCGAACGCCACCGACGCGGGCGAGCTTTGGGACTTCTTCGGCACGGGCAAGCCCGCCGGACGCGCCGAATATCAGCGCTTCGTAACGCCCGAGTCGCACATCGCGCACTTCGGAACGGAGGAGAGCGGGGCGCAGCTGCCGGACTACATCACGGTCGCCGCCTTCTTCGATGCCCTCGGCAGCGCCCCGCAAGCGACAACGCTCGCGGCCGCACCGTCGGCCTCGCACCGGCGCGTCGAAGCGAAGATCCCCGCGCGGTCCCGACCCTGATCGAGTCCGGCCGCCGCTCCGTTCGGGACCGTACAGACGGGAGATCGACGCGCTTGAAACGCTCCCTTCCGGTCGACGCGCCGCTCCCCTCGACACGGGCGCGCCGCGCGGTGCCGCTCATTCAGTTCCGAGGTTCGTGGTGCGCATCGTGACTCTCGTGGGCGGCCTTCTCGCCGCGGCCCTTCTCGCCGGCGGTTGCTCGGCGGACGAGCCCCCGTCCGCGTGGCCCGACTGGACACACTTCGCCACCCGCTTCGTCGCGGCGGACGGTCGCGTCGTCGACCTCACGTTCGAGCAGAAGAGCACCTCGGAAGGCCAGTCGTACGGACTCTTCTTCGCGCTCGTCGGCAACGACCGCGCGCGCTTCGCGTCCATCCTGCGCTGGACATCCGACAACCTCGCCTCGGGACGACTCGGTGAGCGCCTGCCGGGCTGGCTGTGGGGTCGTCGCGCGGACGGTGCATGGGGACTCAAGGACGAGAACTCGGCCTCGGATGCCGACCTCTGGCTCGCCTACACGCTGCTCGAGGCGGGTCGCCTGTGGAACGAAGCGGCGTACACCGACACCGGACGCCGCCTGCTCGACCAGGTGCGCCGCCGCGAAGTCGTGGACGCCGGCGCTGCGGGGCCGGTGCTCCTGCCGGGCGCGGTCGGGTTCAACCTGTCGGAAGGACGTTTCCGCATCGATCCCAGCTATCTGCCGGGGTTCCTCTTCGAGTACCTCCGGCGCGAGGACGCGAGCGGACCGTGGCAGAAGATCTGGGACGGGTACCTTCGGATGGCGCCCGCCGCCTTCGCCGCCGGAGTCGCGCCCGACCTCTTCGTCGTCGATTCGAGTGGCACGGTAAAGCCGGACACCGAGGGCACACCCTCGGCGAGCTACGACGCCATCCGCGTCTATCTCTGGGCGGGGATGTCCGGCGACAACAGCAGGACGCTCCTCCCGCTCCTCGCGAAGTACGGAGCACTCGTGCACTAGCTCGGCGCTCCGCCCGAGAAGGTCGACCCCCAAACGGGTCGCGTCACGAGTTCGGGGTACTCGCCGACCGGCTACTCGGGCGCCCTGTTGCCCTTCCTGTCAGCGACCCACGACCGACCGGCACTGGAGGCGCAGCGCGAGCGCGTGCGCGCGGCGCTCGAGACGGCGGCGCGGGGCACGGCGACGAACTACTACGACCGCGCCCTGATCCTCTTCGGCAAGGGCTGGCTCGATGGCCAGTACAAATTCGGCGACGACGGTCGCCTGCAACCGAAATGGCAAGGCGCGTCGGCGGCTAGCGCGCCGGGGCGTCGCTGATCCCGACTCGCCCGTCCGCCACCGGGCGCAACGTCACGCGGGCCGTGCGCATCAGCGCGAAGACGCGCGGGCCGCGCACGAGGTAACGCCCGGCGAGCCGCCGCGGGCTCTGCGCGAGACGATAGGACCACTCGAGTCCACTTCGCTGCAGCCACACGGGCGCCCGGCGCTCGGCTCCCGTCAGGAAGTCGATCGACGCGCCGACGCACAGCGCAAGTCCCCGCGCCTTGCCGCGCACCTCGAGCGCCTGCGCGAGGAGTTCCTGCTGCGGCGAGCCGACGGCCAGCAGGCAGAACCGAAAGGGGCTCTGCGCCTCGATGAACTCAAGGCAGCGCTCGACCGCGTTCGCATCGCGAATGAACCCCATCGGCGGCCTGAACTGCACGAGTCCGCGCGTCCCGTAGCGACTGGCGAGGCTCTCGGCCTGCGCGATGGTTCCGCCGACCAGGACGATCCGGTCGTCCGCCCCGATGACTCGCGAGAAGAGGTGTTCCGTGAGGTCGCTGCCGCGGCAGACGGGGAGCCTGACGCCGCGGCTCAACCTCACGACGCGGGCCAGGAACTGGCTGTCGAGCAGCACGAAGCTCGCACTCGCATAGGCGCCGCGAAACGCGGGCTCATCGTGCAGCCGGATGATGTGATCGGCGTTCGGGGTCACGGCGTACCCGAACCGGTCCTGCCCGAAGTTCGCCGCCGCCTCTCCGAATCCCGCCACGTCGTAGTCATCGAACGCGAGGGTGAGCGCCACCGCGGCGCGCCTGGCGCGACGCTGGGCACTCGACTCACTCGCGGAGCCGAGGGCCGGGCGGCTGGCACTGAGCGGCAGGAGAGCGAGCGTGATCAGCCATCTCGGCAGGAGCGCCTCGCCGGCCACCCGCAGCCGATCGATCCGGTCGGCGGGACGGTCGGCCACGACGCTGACGGACACCGAGCCATCGACACAGTCGCCGTTGCGCAACGCCGGGGCGAGGTCGAGGTGCTCCGGGCAGTGGGCAATCGGAACGGACAGCGACTTCAAGCGCGAGAGGAGCGTCTGGAGGTCACGCTCCA
>CAYNCY010000009.1:0-20232 GCA_964395195.1 uncultured Steroidobacteraceae bacterium | reverse complement strand
GCGCGCGTAGCGCGCGAGCACGTAGCCATCGCCGCCGTTGTTGCCACGCCCGCAAAGGACGAGCACGCGCCGCGCGATCGGCCACTGGGCGCGGAGCGCCGCGAGCGCCGCCTCGCCCGCGCGCGTCATGAGCGCGTGGCCCGGGACCTTCAGCACCTCGAGCGCATAGCGGTCCGCCGCACGCACGGCGGCAGTCGAGTGGATCAGGGCGGGCAAGGGCTGCATGGGGCGATTATCGCGTAGCGCGGGCTTCTATACTCGTGAGACCTCATGGACACCCGGCCCCTCCCCGCCCCGGACGCCCTCGCCCTGGAACTGAAGCGCCTCGCGCTCGGGCTCGGCTTCGATGAGGTCGGCATCGCCGGCATCGACCTCGCCGCGGACGAGGCACACCTGCTCGAATGGCTCGCCGACGGGTTCCATGGCGAACTCCACTACATGCAGCGCTTCGGCGCCCGGCGCGCGCGCCCGGCCACCATCAAGCCGGGCACGGTGCGGGTGCTCTCGGTGCGCCTCAACTACTGGCCGCCGCACGCGCGCCCCGCCGCCGAGGTGCTGGGCGAGCCGACGCTCGGCTACGTGTCCCGCTACGCACTCGGCCGTGACTACCACCGGCTGATGCGCAATCGCCTGCAGCGCCTCGCGGATGCCATCGCCGAGCGCATCGGGCCGTTCGGCCACCGCGTCTTCGTCGACACCGGGCCCGTGCTCGAGAAGCCGCTCGCCCGGAACGCCGGCCTCGGCTGGATCGGCAAGCACACCAACCTGATCAACGCGAAGGCGGGTTCGTATTTTTTCCTCGGCGAGCTCTACACCGACCTCGACCTGCCCATCGATCCGCCGGCGAGCGAGCACTGCGGCAGCTGCGCGGCCTGCATTCCGGCCTGCCCGACCGGCGCGATCGTCGCGCCCTACCGGCTCGATGCCCGGCGCTGCATCTCGTACCTGACCATCGAGCTCCCGGGCGCCATCCCGGAGGAGTTGAGAGCCCCGATCGGCAACCGGATCTACGGGTGCGACGACTGCCAGCTCGTGTGTCCGTGGAACAAGTTCGCGCGGCTCGCGGCGGAGCCTGACTTCGAGCCCCGCAACTCCCTCGATGCGACGGCGCTGACGACGCTGTTCGCGTGGACGGCGAGTGAGTTCGACGAGCGATTCGCGGGCAGCGCCATTCGCCGCATCGGCCACGTGCGCTGGCTCAGGAACGTCGCGGTCGCACTCGGCAACGCACCGCCCGGGGCCGCCGCGCTCGCCGCGCTCGAATCGCGCGCCGATGACCCCTCCGCGCTCGTCCGCGAGCACGTCGGCTGGGCGCTCGCCCGCCAGCGGCAGACGCCTGCCTGAGACCCGTCAGGGCGGGAGCTGCACGCGCATGCAGTCGACGAGGCGCGTGAGCACGATGCGCACCGCGCCGAGCACCACGAGGTCGCGACTGTCGTGCCGGGGCGGCATCAGGTCCGGCGCCTGGCGGATCGAGAAGTAGTCGGGCTTGAGGCCGCCGCGATCGAGCTCGCGCGCGCCAGTCTCCGCGATGGAGGCGAAGTTCCGCTCGCCGTCCATGAGTTTCCTGCGCGCGAGCTTGAGCGCATCGAAGAGCCGCGAGGCGATGTTCCGGTCGCGCGTCGCGAGGTGCCGGTTGCGTGCGCCGTGCGCGAGGCCGTCGTGCTCGCGGACCACCGCGACGGAGGCGATCTCGACCGGCATGCACAGGTCGGCGACCAGCCGCTTCACGACGATGAGCTGCTGGAAATCCTTCTCTCCGTACACCGCGACGTCGGGCTGGATGATCTGCAGGAGCTTCGTCGTCACCGTCGCGAACCCCGAGATGAACGCGGGATTGACCGCACCCTCCAGGATCGGCGAGAGCTCGGGCAGGTCGACTTTGGTCGTGCGCTCCATGCCCGTCGGGTACATCTCGTACGCGGTCGGCACGAACATGAGGCTCGCGCCCGCATCGGCGAGGAGCGCCCTGTCGGCCTCGGTCCTGCGCGGGTAGCGGCCGAAATCCTCGTCCGGCCCGAACTGGAGCGGATTGACGAAGACGCTGACCGCGACACGGGGGGCGCGCGTGCGCGCCTCGGCGACTAGCGCGAGGTGACCCTTGTGGAGCGCACCCATCGTCTGCACGAAGGCGACGTTGTGCCCCTCGCCCCGCCACTCCGCGATGCGCTCGCGGACCGAATGCGTGCGGGTGACGCTCTCCACGTCATCCCCTGAACGGATTGAAGTAGTGCCGGCCGCGACGCGGGCGGCTGATCTCGGCGGAGAGATCCGCGAAGTGTGCGTCGTTGCCGATGAAGTCGACCTCGCCCGCGTTGACGATCAGCAGCGGCGTCGCGTCGTAGTGATGGAAGAACTGCGTATAGGCGTTGACGAGCTTCTCGAGGTACTCGCGCTCCATGCCCTGCTCGTAGCGGATGCCGCGGCGCGCGATCCGCTCCTGCAGCACGTCGACGGGCGCCTGCAGATAGACGACGAGGTCGGGCTTGGCCGCATCGAGCGCGAGGCGCTCGTAGACCTGCTCGTAGAGCGCGTATTCCTCGTCATCGAGCGTGACCCGCGCGAAGAGGCGATCCTTGTCGAGCAGGAAGTCGGCGATGCGCACCGGCGCGAAGAGGTCGCTCTGCTTCAACTGCTGCAGGCGGCGCGCGCGCTGGAAGAGGAAGAAGAGCTGCGCGGGCAAGGCACCCGCCCGCGGGTTCTTGTAGAAGCGCTCGAGGAAGGGATTCTCCTCGGCGCGCTCGAGCACGAGGTCGGCGCCCCTGACCGCCGCGAGGCGGCGCGCGAGGCTCGTCTTGCCGACGCCGATCGGACCTTCGATCACGACGTAGCGGTGGGCGAACGCGGCGGACGGTGTGGCGGGCGCGGTACTCACGCGAGGCTTTCAGAGCGGAGTTGGGGCATCGCCCGCGACCGCGGCCCGAAGCGTGGCAACGCGGCCGCGACCCGGTATCCACAGCGCTGGCGCCATGTCATCAAGAGGATACAGGACGAACGCGCGCTCGTGCAGACGCGGGTGCGGCACGGTGAGGTCGGTGGTCGCGACGATGCTCGCACCGTAAACGAGGAGGTCGAGGTCAATGCGGCGCGGGCCGAAGCGCACCGGCGGCGGGCGTTTGCCGAGGCGCTGCTCGAGCGCCTTGAGCTCGCCATGGAGCTCGGCCGCCTCGAGCCGTGTCAGGAGCGCCGCCGCCGCGTTCACGAAATCCGGCTGGTCCTGCGGACCGACGGGACGGGTGCGGTAGGCGCGCGAGCGAAGGAGCAACCGGGAATCGGGCAGCGTCGCGAGTCCCGCGAATGCCGCCTCGATCTGCCGGGCCGGGTCATCGAGGTTGCTGCCGAGCCCGATGTACGCCGGTATCCACCGGCGCGCGTCGCTCACCTCAGCCCGACGGGGTGTTGCCACCGCCGCCGCCGCCACCACCACCACCACGACCCGAGCGACGGCGCCGCCGACGCCGGGGGGGCGCACCCGCAGCTCCCGCGGAACCGTCGTGCCCCTCGACCGGTGCGAGCTCGGCCACCCGCTCCGCCCGACCCTCGGCCGGCAGCGTCTGCAGTTCGGTCCACCAGTCGGCGAGCTCGCGCGGGACACCGCCCGCTTCGGCGCGCAGGAGGAACAGGTCGTACGCCGCGCGAAAGCGCGGATGGTTCAGGAGCGCGAGCGCCTTGCGGCCGTCGCGGCGCTCGAAGCGGGGCTGCAGCGCCAGCATCTCGCGCAGCGGCAGCGTGAAGCGCTTCGGTACGGCGATGCGGCGGATCTGGCCGGCGATGACGGCATCGGTCGCCTCGGCGAGCGCCTGCACGGCCGGGATGCCGCTCGCGGTGCGCTCGGCAGCGAGGCGCATGATCGGGCCGTAGAGGAGCACCGCGAAGAGGAACGTCGGCGTCACCGAGCGTTCGGCGCGCACGCGCGCATCGGTGCCGGCGAGCCCGAGCGCGAGCACGCGCGCGGCCTCCCCGTCGGGCTCCCGCGCGAGCTCCTCGGCGAGGCCCGGCAGGAAGTGCGGCAGCAACTCGAACTCCCTGAGCCGCGCAAAACCCTCGACGGCGTGGCCGCCGAGGAAGAGTTTCAGGCACTCATCGAAGAGCCGCGCCGCCGGGACGCCCGCGAGCAGCGTCGCAAGCTCTTTGAGCGGCGCGCGGGTCTCGGGGTGCAGCGTGAAATTGAGCTTGGCCGCGAAGCGCGCGGCGCGGAGCATCCGGACCGGATCCTCGCGGTAACGGACTTCCGGGTCGCCGATGAGCCTGAGGACGCGCGCGTTCACGTCCTTGGCGCCATCGACGTAGTCCCAAACCGAGAAGTCGGCGATGTTGTAGTAGAGCGCGTTCGCGGTGAAGTCGCGCCGCCACACGTCGGCGTCGATCGAACCGTAGAGGTTGTCGCGCAGGATCCGGCCGCTCGTGTCGAGCGCGCGCGCATCGTCCACCTCGCGGTGGTCCTCGTCGTCGACTTCCTCGGGCGCGGCGGACGCGCGGAAGGTCGCGACTTCGATGATCTCGTCGCCAAAGTGCACGTGCGCGAGGCGAAAGCGGCGGCCGATCAGGCGGCAGTTCCGGAAGACGCGGCGGATCTCCTCGGGGAGCGCATTGGTCGCGACGTCGAAGTCCTTGGGGACGATGCCGAGCAGCAGGTCGCGGACGCTGCCGCCGACCAGGAATGCCTGGTAGCCGGCGTCTTTCAGCCGGTAGAGAACCTTGAGGGCCTGGGGCGAAATGCTCGCGCGCGAAATCGAATGCGCCGCGCGCGGAATGATCGTGGGTTTTACTGAGCGGTCAGCGGGCGCTGCGGACGCGACATCGGGTGAAGGGGTAGCCAGGACAGAGTCTCGCTTGTCGTGCGTCAATCACATCGTATAATAGCAGGCTAACATCAGCCGGCACCTCCCGGCTCCCGCATCCGCGCTCCCATCGTCTAGAGGCCCAGGACACAGCCCTCTCAAGGCTGGTACGAGGGTTCGAATCCCTCTGGGAGCGCCATTTACTCGCTGATTTGCAAGCGGTTTTCCGCCGCCGGCGGCCGTTCGCGCGCCCCGCACGGCGCCCCCTCGTCCGGTCAAGGGCGCCCGTTTCCTCTCGTCGAGGACCGACCGCCGCCGTTGCGGCGCGAATTCCCCAGGGCGGCCGGCACCGTATCGCTTGGGCGCCTCGCGCGCGAGAATGCACGGCACGCGCCTCGGCGGCGGTGTGCATCCGATAACAATTCCGGCTCGCAGCCGGTGGGGGACTCGCCTTGATCGCTCGACTCCGGGCCCTTCTCGCCCTTCTGTCGCTCCTCGCGCTCGCGCCCGCCGGCGCCGCGACGGCACCTTTCGACATCGTGATCCTGAACGGCCACGTGATCGACGGCAGCGGCTCGCCCTGGTACGCCGCCGACGTCGGCATCCGAGCGGGGCGTATCGCCGCGATCGGCAAGCTCGACAAGTCTCCCGCGCGGCAACGCATCGACGCCGCCGGCCGGACCGTGGCGCCGGGCTTCATAGACATGCTGGGTCAGTCGGAGCTCACGCTCCTCGTCGACCCGCGCGTGCCGTCCAAGATCTACCAGGGCATCACCACCGAGATCACGGGCGAAGGCAAGTCGATTGCGCCGCTCATCGGCGCCGCGCGCGGCGGTCAGCAGTCGCTCCTCGATCACTACTCGCTGAAGGCCGACTGGACCACGTTCGCCGGGTACTTCGCGCGCCTCGAGCGGCAGCGGATCGGCATCAACATCGCCTCCTACGTCGGCGCGACGACCGTGCGGGAGGCGGTGATCGGCGAAGAGAACCTGCCAGCGACGCCCGCCGACCTCACCCGCATGCGCGCGCTCGTCGCCGAGGCGATGCAGGACGGGGCCGTCGGCGTCTCCACCTCGCTCGAATACTCGCCCGCGCCCTTCGCAAGCACCGAGGAGCTGATCGCGCTCGCGAGCGAGGCGGCGCGCTACGGCGGCATCTACGCGACGCACATGCGCTCGGAGGGCGATGGCATCGGCAAGGCGCTCGATGAAACCTTTCGCATCGCGCGCGAGGCCAGGATCCCGGTCGAGATCTGGCACCTCAAGGTGTCCGGCAAGGCGAACTGGGGCCGGATGCCGGAGATCGTGAAGCGCATCGATGCGGCCCGCGCGAGCGGCCTCGACATCGCCGCCGATACCTACGCCTATCCCGCCTGGGCCAACGAGATGTCCGCCTTCGTGCCGCCGTGGGCGCACGACGGCGGCGATGCGAAGCTGGTCGAACGGCTGAAGGACCCCGCCGCCCGGGCGCGCATCCGCACGGACATGCTGACGCCCAGCGAGGACTGGGACAACGAATGGACCGAGATCGACACGCCGGACGCCATCATGATCGGCGTCGTCAAGAACCCGAAGCTCCTGCCGCTGCAGGGCCGCACGATCGCGGCGATCGCCAGGGAACGCGGCAAGGACGCGATCGACACGCTCCTCGACATCCTCGTCGAGGACGACGGCTTCACCTACTGCGCGGTCTTTGGCATGAACGAGGACGACATCGCCCTCGCGCTCGTGCAGCCGTGGACTTCGGTCGACAACGACAGCTCCGGCACCTCGCCCGAGGGCGTGCTCGGCACCGAGCATCCGCACCCGCGTGCATATGGCGCGTTTCCGCGCGTGCTCAGAAAGTACGTGCGCGAGGAGCACCGGTTGACGCTCGAGGACGCCATTCGGAAGTTCACCGCGCTCCCGGCAAGCCGCCTGCACCTGGCCGATCGCGGACTCGTGAAGCGTGGCCTCGCCGCCGACCTCGTGGTGTTCGACGCGGCGACTGTCGCCGACCGCTCGACCTTCGCCGACCCCAACCAGCTCGCGGTCGGCATGCAGTGGGTGCTTGTCAACGGCGTGCCCGTGATCGCCGACGGCGCGATGACGGGCGCCAGGCCCGGACAAGTCCTGCGCGGTCCCGGCTACCACCCGCCAGCCGCGCACTGAGCAACGATTTTCGTAGTCTTTCATTGACCAGCCATTCGTCCGAGGTACTCGCGTGACTGTCAAAATCCTGGGCTTCCTGACCGCCGTCGTGTTCGCGGGCGGCGCCGCAAGCGCTGCACCGGCACCCGCCGCACCTGCCGTCACCATCGTGCGCGCGGCGCGGCTGATCGACGTCGTCACGGGCGAGCTCAAGAGCGACCAGGCAGTTCTGGTGAAAGGCGATCGAATCGTCGAGGTCGGGCCTGCGGCGCAGGTCGCCGCACACGCGCCTCCCGAGGCGACGACGCTCGATCTCGGCGATGCGACCCTGCTGCCGGGGCTCATCGACATGCACACGCACATCGCAATCGGCGACCCGCCCAGGAACTTCAACCGCGACCGGATGCGTCTCGATGCGACGGATGCTGCCGTGCGCGCGAATGTCTACGCGCGGCGCACCGTCGAGGCGGGCATCACGAGCGTGCGCGATCTCGGCGCCCCCAACTACGTCGACGTCGCGCTCGCCCGGGCCATCGACGAGGGCATCGTCGTCGGCCCGCGCATGCAGGTCGCCTCGCTCGGTGTCGGCTCGACGGGCGGGCACTTCGATCCGACCTCCGGGCTCTCCCCTCACTTCGCGGTCGTCAACGAGGCGAACGGCATCGCCGACGGCGCCGACAAGATCCGCGAGCTCATCCGTACCGAGATCAAGAACGGGGCGCAGGTCATCAAGATGGCGGCGACCGCGGGCGTCTTGTCCGAGGAAGAGGCCGTCGGCGCGCCGCAGTACTCGCAGGACGAGATGAACGTGATCGTCGAGGAGGCGCGCCGCTGGGGCCGCAAGGTCGCCGCGCACGCCCACGGTGCCGAGGGCATCCGCATGGCGGTGCGCGCGGGCGTCGCCTCGATCGAGCACGGCACCTTCGTCGACGACGAGGGGCTGAGGATGATGAAGGAGCGCGGCACCTACCTCGTGCCGCAAGTATTCTCGCCCGAGATCCTCAAGCAGTTCGAGGCGAGCGGTTTGCCGGAGGTCATGCTGCGCAAGGCGCACAACGCATTCGATGCGCAGCGCGACGGCTTCAGGCGCGCCGTGAAGTCCGGCGTCAAGATCGCCTTCGGCACGGACGCGGGCGTCTTCCCGCATGGCGAGAACACGCGTCAGCTCGCGCGCATGGTCGAGGCGGGCATGGCACCGATCGAGGTGCTGCGCTCAGCGACGGTAAACGCGGCGGACCTGCTCGGCTGGTCGGACCGCGTGGGCGCGATCAAGAGCGGCTACTACGCGGACCTCATTGCCGTGAACGGCAATCCGCTCACCGACATGAAGGCGATCGAGAACGTGCGCTTCGTGATGAAGGGCGGCCTCACCATCAAGCGCGCGAGCCCGTAGCCTCAGCGCGCGCGCTTGCGGCTTTCGGTCGCGAGGAACTGATCGAGCGTCGCGACGAGGCGAGGTGCCACCCGCGCGCCGAGGCGCTCGATTGCGCGCAGCCGCGACAACACCGGGCGACCGAGGCGTAGCTCCGCCGGTGCCGAGGTGCGCCGGCCGAGCAGCGCGTCGGTCGACATCTTGAACTGGTCGGCGAGGCGACCGAGCAATGCGCCCGGCGGTCGCCCCTGCCCGCTCTCGTAGTACGCGATCTGCCGGCGCGAGACGCCGAGGCGGTGCGCGAGGCCGACCTGCGTCAGCGCTGCGGACGTGCGCAGTGTGGCGAGCCGCGCGCCAAATGCAGCGTGCGGGGCTTTTGATTTGCCGTTGCCCTTCGGGCGGCGGCGAGTGCTAGCGTTTGTCATGTCGAGAGCGTAGGCCGGCGACATCGACGACGCAATTGGAAAAATGCCCAAGCGACGTAAATCGTACGACGTAAAAAAAATGGTCGGGAAAGCTGACGGAATCCTGATCAATTTGACGCGCGGCGTGCGCAAAAATTGTGACGCGCACCCGACTTTCTTTTGCTCGCGCAAATTTGAGAAAAGTTTTGACAACGCGAGCGCGTGCGACACGACGCTCGGGTGCGCGCGCGCACAGACGGCGAACGCGCGAACGGAATTGCGGCGTCGGTGAGCGCGGCGAGGCCACCGAAAGTCAGGCGTGCGCGACCCTGTGAGTCAGCCGGCGTTCGACGCTGCGCACGCAAACCGTGCGCGCGACGGAAATGTCTGCGGCCTCGAGCCCGGTACGCCCCGTCGCTCGGGGCGGATTGACCCTTGTTTTGAGGGCTACCGGGGGTGGGACGCGGTCGCTGGCGGCAGGCCCTTGTTTTGGCTAGGGTGCAGTGGGAGTTCGATAATCACAGGCGCGACATGAACCCGGCTGACCAACGCGTCACGGAGCTCGTCGATAAGTGGCTGAAAAGCCTAGAACTTCATCTCGCGTACACCAATCTGACGGACGAGGCGTATTGGCAGGTCCAGCCGTGGGTCCGGCATCAGCGTCCCGCCCGCTGGATCCTTGACCTCGCTCACACTCGCGCGAAGGAAGTGAAGCGCCAGCTGGCCGCCCGCGTCGCGAGCGGTGACAGCAGTTTTTCGGAGACGCTCGAGCTGATGGCGTTCCTCGCGAACCTCGTCGGCGTGCAAAGCATCGAACGCTTCATTCCGCTTGCCGAACCCGAACGCGAGAACCGCGAGGTGCTTGGCAACACGCACTCGACGTTGCAACCGCTCAACTCCACCTCGACGCAGACACGCGCACTGATCGAACCGACGCGCGAGATGCGCATTCCCGTCGCGCCGGCGGCACGGCCCGCTCCGCCACCGGTCGCCGCGCCGCCACCACCACCGCCGCCTCCGCCGTCGCCGCCCGTGCAGCCGCGCGTGTGGAAGGCGCCCGTGTTCGAGCGTCCGCCGCCGGCGGCGATTCCAGCCGTCGCGCCTCCTTCTCCGGCGGCGCAAGTCGCCGCACCGCGCTTCACCGCGTCCGTGCCGCCTCCGGCCGTGCCTGCCGCGCCGCCTCCGTTCCGCGAACGCCGACTCGTGCCGACGCTGACGGTTCCAGTCCTGGTCGCACCACCGCCCCCGCCTCCCCCGCCTCCCCCGCCTCCGCCACCGCCGGAGCCGGAACCCGGCGCCGTGGAGCCGCGCTCGCGTGCGCGCGCCATCGAGCCGCCACTTGAGCCGCTGCCGGTCGAATCGCTCATCCCGCCCCCGACGCGCCCCGCGCGCTCGAGTGGTGCGCGCGCCGCCGCCGACCGCGCCTCGACCGAAGCACCGCCGCCGCCGACGCGGGGAGCATCGAAGAGCGGCAAGGGCTCGGGCTCGGGCAAGGGGACGAAGCCCCCGGCCGCCGGCAGCATCGATGCGCAGGTGGTCGCCGATGCCGTCCGGCTCATCAAGTGGGGCCGCGCGTGGCACGAACTCGCCGAGGCGATTGCCCGCTTCGCCGACCGACCGGGCGTCGTCGAGGTTCGGAAGATCCTGCGCACCCACAAGGCCGAGATCGAGCGCCTGTCCGCCGACTGAGCGGCCGCCGGACTCGCGCCGTGCAGAGCGCGATTGGCAGCGTCATCGGGCTTGAGTAGGCTCATCCTCCGATGGAGTCCTAACTTCTTCCCGAGGCCCCGCATGACGAGTCGCAGCTTCCGCCCGTGCCGGGCGCTCATCGCGTGCGTTGCGCTTGGCGCCACCGCCGCGGCGGTCGCGGATCCGCACACGCCCGCCGAGCGCGCGATCCACTACCGCCATTCGGTCTACCACGTGATCGAGTGGAACGTGACCGCGATGGGCAACGCCGTGAAGGGCAAGGCACCGTACAATTCAACCGACTTCTCGCTGCGCGCGGCGCGCGTCGCGACTCTCGTGCCGATGCTGCTCGAGGGCTTCCCGCCCGGCTCCTACGTGGAAGGGCACACGCTGGCGAAGCCCTCGATCTGGACCGACCGCGCAACGTTCGAGAGCCTGCTCACCAAACTCGGCACGCGCAGCGAAGCGCTCGTCGAGGTCGCCAAGGGCGGCGATCTCGCGACGATAAAGCCCGCGTTCAACGACCTCGTGCAGACCTGCAACGAGTGCCACAAGAAGTTCAAAGAAAAAGACGACGACTGAGCGCGCGCCGCGCGTCGCATCAGGGCGCGAGGTCGAGCGGTGGCGGCGCGTGCCACGCGAGCCAGGCGAGGCCCGCGACGATCAGTAGAGCGGCCACCACGGCGCGGCCGGGCCGCTGCGAACCGATGCCGCTCGCCGGCAACCCCGCGCCCTTGTAGCCCGTCACGAGCGGCGTGATGCGGTCATCGCGACGCCGCACGCGATAGAAGAGCGCCGCGCCGACGTGCACGATGACCGCCGCCAGCACCAGGTTCGAGACCGTGCCGTGCCAGCCGCTGACGCGGTTGCTCGCGCGGAGGCTGAGCCACCCCGCGAGCGGGCCCGCGTCCAGCACCTCATCGTTCGAGAAGAGCCCCGTCAGGGACTGCGCGAGCAGGCACGCGATGAGCGCAATCGCCATCAACGCGCCGAGCGGCGTGTGCGCGAGACCGGCGCCCTGGAAGAACGAGCCGAAGCGCGCGTAGCGCGGCCCGATCGCTCCCCACGCGAGACGAAAGAGCACGAGGGCGAGCGTCGCCCACCCGAAGCGCACGTGCCACTCGAACGCCGCCGGGCTGAGGTAATGGGTCGTGAACGACCCTGCGACCGCGAGCGCGAACCCCCAGTGACAGAGCCTGAGCGGCAGGTCCCAGACGAGCACGCGCGACCCCGCAGGCCCGCGTCCGGCAGCCTCCCGTTCCGGGTTCGTCTCGGCCATCGCGATCCTCCTGCGTCGGATCATGCACGAGCGCCCGACACCCGGTGCGCGGCGATGGCCCCGCCGGCCCGTTGCGTCGGCGCCGCGCGTTCCGCAGAATCGCGGCCCGTACCCCGACCGGGGTCGGGAACTCAGCAGCGCCCGGACGAGTCACACGGAACTCCATGATCGAAGTCAGCGGTCTCAACAAGGTGTATGGCGAGGTCGTCGCCGTGCGCGATCTCAGCTTCAAGGTCGGTGCCGGCGAGATCCTCGGCTTCCTCGGCCCGAACGGCGCCGGCAAGTCGACGACGATGCGCATCATCGCGGGCTTCATCGCGCCGACCTCCGGGACCGCGGCGGTGCTCGGGCACGACGTCGCGAAGGAACCGCAGGCGGCCCGACGCGCGCTCGGCTACCTGCCCGAGGGCGCACCGAGCTGGCCGGAGATGACGCCCCGCTCGTTCCTCGCGTTCATCGCGGACGTGAGGCGCCTGGCGGGCGAACACCGCGCCAGGCGCATCGAGGACACCGTCCAGCGGCTCGGGCTCGGGCCCGTGCTCGACCAGACGATCGAGACGCTGTCGAAGGGCTTCAAGCGCCGTGTCGGCCTCGCACAGGCGATCCTGCACGACCCGCCGGTGCTGGTGCTCGACGAGCCGACCGACGGGCTCGACCCCAACCAGAAGCACGAGGTGCGCGCGCTGATCCGCGAGATGGCACCCGGCAAAACCATCGTGATCTCGACGCACATCCTCGAGGAAGTGGATGCGGTCTGCACGCGCGCGATCATCATCGCCTCGGGACGGCTGCTTGCCGATGACACGCCGGCCGCCCTCGAGGCGCGCTCGCGCTATCACAACGCCGTGACGCTGACCCTCGCCGCGCCCGCGGACGCCGCCCGCGTCGCCAGCGCGCTCAAGGCGGTGCCCGGTGTCGCCGCCATCGAGACGGGCGAGCGCCCCGGGGAACTCACCGCGCTCGCGGCGCCCGGCCAGCAGCCCCTCGCCGCGATCAGCGCGCTTGCCGGACGCGAGGCGTGGAACCTGCACGAGCTCAAGCTCGAGGCCGGCCGGCTCGACGAGGTCTTCAGGACCGTCACCGGCGCTGGAGTTGCGCCATGAGCGGGCTCGGCGCGGTCTACCGGCGTGAGCTCGCGAGCTACTTCGCGACGCCGCTCGCCTACGTCTTCATCGTGATCTTCCTGCTGCTCGCGGGCGCATTCACGTTCTCGCTCGGCGGCTTCTACGAGCGCGGCCAGGCCGACCTCGCGCCCTTCTTCAGCTTCCTGCCGTGGCTCTACCTCTTCCTGGTTCCGGCGGTCGCGATGCGCCTGTGGGCGGAAGAGCGCAGGAGCGGCAGCATCGAGCTCCTGTTGACGCTGCCGATCCGCCCGGGCGAGGCGGTGGGCGGGAAGTTTCTGGCCGGGCTGACCTTCATCGGGCTGGCGCTCGCGCTGACCTTCCCGATCTGGATCACCGTCAACTACCTGGGATCGCCCGACAACGGCGCGATCGTCGCGGGCTATCTCGGCAGCCTGCTGATGGCGGGCGGCTTCCTCGCGGTCGGCAGTTGCCTCTCGGCCGCGACCCGAAGCCAGGTGATCGCCTTCATCCTCACGGTGGTCGTCTGCTTCCTGCTGCTGCTCGCGGGCTTTCCGCTCGTGCTCGATGCGTTTCGCGGCTGGGCGACGCCCGCGCTCCTCGATGCGATTGCCTCGCTCAGCTTCCTGACGCACTTCCAGGCGATCTCGAAGGGCGTCATCGACCTGCGCGACCTCCTCTATTTCGCGATGACCATCGGCGCGTGGCTGTACGCGACGACGCTGGTCCTTGAACTTCGCAAGGCCGACTAGCCGTGACGCCCCTCAACCGCAAAAGCCTGGCCATCGCCACCTTCGTTGCACTCGCGGCGCTCTTCATCGGCCTCACGATCCTCGCCAACTCGACGCTGCGCGGCGCGCGGCTTGACCTCACCGAGAACCGCCTCTACACGCTGAGCCCCGGCACCGAGCGCCTGGTTGCGAACCTGAAGGAGCCGATCAACCTCTACTTCTACTTCTCGCAGGCCGCCTCCGCCTCCGCGCCGCCGCTTCGGGCCTACGCCGTGCACGTCCGGGAACTCCTCGAGGAACTGGCATCCAGATCTGGCGGCAAGATTCAGTTGCATGTCATTGATCCACAACCTTATTCAGAAGACGATGATCGCGCGACCGAGTTCGGGCTCAAGGCCGTCCCCGTCGGCAGCGGCGGCGACTCCCTCTGGTTCGGCCTCGCCGCGACCAACTCGACCGACGGCCACGCCGCGATCGAGTTCTTCCAGCCCCAGAAGGAAGAGTTCCTCGAGTACGACGTCGCCCGGGTCATCCACCAGCTCGCGGAACCGAAGAAGAAGACGGTCGGCCTGCTGACGACGCTACCGATGGGCGGCAGTTTCGACCCGAACGGTGGCGGCGCGCGCCAGCCCTGGATCGTGGACACAGAGATCGCGGAGCTCTTTGACCTGAAGTCGGTCTCGGCAACCGCGACCGCGCTCCCCGCCGGACTCGATGCGCTCCTGATCGTGCACCCGAAGGGCCTCTCCCCGGCACTCAGCTACGCGATCGACCAGTACGTCGTGCACGGCGGCCACGTGCTGCTCGCCGTCGACCCCGACGCGCAGTTCGACCCGAGCGCGGAGTCCGGCATGGGCGCCGGCGGCGACAAGGCCTCGACCTTCGAGCCGATGCTGGCCGCGTGGGGCGTTGGCTTCGATCCGCACCAGGCGGTGGGCGATCTCGAGCACGCGCTCCTCGTCGGCAACCGCGGCGGCGGCGACCCGATCCGGCACCTCGGCTTCGCAGGCTTCGGTCCCGACAGCCTCGCCAAGCGCGACGTGATCACCGCCGGTCTCGACACGATCAACGTCGGAACGCCGGGCTTTCTCGTGCCACACGCCGTCGCGGGCCTCGCCTTCGAGCCGTTGATCACCACCGGCAAGCAGTCAGGGCCGATCCCGACGCAGCTCCTGCAGTTCGCGACGAGCCCGGAGAGCCTGCGCGAGGGCTTCAAGACGGCGAACCGGAGCTACGTCATCGCGGCGCGCGTCTCGGGACTGTTCCCGAGCGCATACGGCGCCGGGCCGCCCGCGGGCGTGAGCGCAGCCGAGCCACACCTCGCGAAGGGCACGCAACCCGCGAACGTCGTCATCGTCGCCGACACCGACTTCCTCTCCGACATGCTGTGGGTGCGGGCGAGCGGTGCCGCCGGCCAGCAATTCATCGAGCCCTGGGCGAGCAACGGCGACTTCGTGCTGAACGCCATCGACAACCTGACCGGGAGCGCCGATCTCATCGGCATCCGCGGCCGCGCGAGCTTCTCGCGGCCCTTCACACGCGTCGATCGGCTGCGGGCACAGGCGGATGAGCGCCTGCGTGCGACCGAGGTCGACCTCGAGCGCGAGCTCGCGGCGACCGAGCGCAAGCTCGCGGACCTCCAGACCCGGCGCGCCGACCGCTCCTCGATGGTGCTCACGCCCGAGCAGACGCACGAACTCGAGCGCTTCCAGGACGAACGCCTCCGGATCAGGAAGCAGCTGCGCGGCGTCCGCCGCGGCCTCGACCAGGAAATCGAGCACCTCGGCACCGAGCTCAAGGTCATCAACATCGTCGCGGTGCCGGCACTCCTCTCGGTCGTGACGCTCGTGGTCCTCGGGCTCAGGCGCCGCCGCCGCCACGCGCGGACGAGCACATGAACGCGCGTCGGCTCGGGATCCTCGTGCTTCTCGGCGTGCTCGTGCTCGGCGCCGCCGTGTGGCGGAGCCGCCCGGCCGCCGACGCTCGCAACCCCGACGTCGGGCGCGTGCTCCTGCCGGCGCTCGCGGCCCATCTCGATTCGATCCGCTCGATCCGCCTCCTCACCCCGGCGCCAGCAGCGCCGGTCACGCTCGAGGCGACGGAGGGTGGCTGGCGCGTCAAGGAGTCGGAGTACCCCGCGGACGCGGCGCGCGTGCGTCGCCTCCTGCTCGCGCTCGCCGAGCTCAAGATCGTCGAGGTCAAGACCGCCGACCCCGCGCGCTACGCCACGCTCGGCGTCGAGGAGCCGACGGCGCCTGGGGCCAAGTCGCTGCGCATCGAGCTCGAGGGAACGGCGACGCCGACCGCGCTCATCGTCGGCCGGAGCGCCGCGACGCAAGGCAGCTTCGTGCGCGTACCCGGCACCGCCGCGACCTTCGAAGTGCGGCCGGCGCTCGACGTCGCGCGCACGGCGCACGACTGGCTCGAGCGCGGCTTCCTCGACCTGCCGCCGGCGCGCATCGCCGCCATCCGCGTCGAGCGCGCCGGAGAACCGCCCTGGTCCGCCGAGCGCGCCGTTCGCGGCGCCGAACACTTCACCGTGCCGAACCTGCCGAAGGGCGCCGAGCTCACGAACCTGGGCGCCCCGGACTCCTCGGCCGCCGCCTTCGGCAATCTCGAGTTCGACGAGGTGCGCGCGACGTTGCCGCCCCCGGCCGGCGAGAAGCGCCACCGCACCGTCATCGAGTGCTTCGACGGGCTCATCGTCACGCTCACCGGCGCCGCGGCCGGTCCCGAGCACTGGCTCAGCGTCGAGGCACACCTCGATGCCGCGCTCGCCGCGCGCTTCCGGGCGACTGCCCCGAAGGACGCGCCAAGCGCCGAGGCCATCGCCAGGGAAGCGGCACGGCTCAACGCGACCGTCGCCGGGCACGAGTACAAGGTCGCCGCCTACCGGTTCGATGCGATCTTCCGGCCGCGCTCGGAACTCCTGAGGCACTGAGGTTGCCCCTCGACGGCGCAGGTGCGTTCCGGCGGCTCGCGGCGGCGCTGTACGACGGCATGCTGCTGCTTGGCGTGCTGATGGCGGTGACGGCGCTTCTGCAGATCCTGACGCACGGCGAGGCCATCACCCGCGCGCGCGTCGGTTGGCTCGAGTACGCCTATTGCGGCTTGCTCCTCGCCTGCGTCGCCGCCTTCTACGGGTCCGCCTGGACGCGGCGCGGGCAGACGCTCGGCATGAAGGCCTGGAACATCCGCCTCGAGACACCCGCGGGAGCGCTTCCGGGCCTCGGCCGCTCGCTCCTGCGCCTTGCGATCGCCGCCCCCCTCTATCTCCTCGCGATCGCGGGCATCCTCCTCATGACGATGCGTCGCGCGAGCGCGCCCGTCGTGATCGCCTGCCTCGCGCCGCTCCTCGTGAGCTACGGCTGGTTGCTCGTACGGCGCGCGGGCACGCTGCACGACCTCTGGTCGGGCACGCGCGTGCGGCGCCTCGCGCCGGGCAATCCCGGCTAGCGGGCGCGGACGATCGCGATGCTGGTCGCGAGCGCGAGCGCGCCCGCCGGCACCCACGCGACCAGCAGCGGGTTCAGGTTGTAGACGTCGCCGCTGTTCTCGAGGAGGCGGTTCACGAGGAAGTAGACGACGCCGACGACGATGCCGATCACGGTGCGCGAGCCTGCGCCGGACGATCGCAGGGGCCCGAACACGAAGGGCACCGCGAGCATGCACATCAGCACCGTCGAGAGGCTGCGCGCGATCCGCGACCAGAGCGCCACTTCCCACGAGCGCGACTCGAGGCCGTTGCTCCGCAAATGCTGCACGTAGCGGTAGAGTCCGCGGATCGGGAGTTCGTTCGGGTTCACGACCGCGATGCCGAGGAACTCAGGACTCACCGTGCTCTCGACGTCGAACGTCGCAAGGTGGCGCGTCGCGACCCCCTCATCGCCCAAGAGCGAGTCCGCGTAGTTCGTGAGTCGCCATTTCTGGCCGGAGACGACCTGGGCTGAGTCCGCGCGCGCGAGCGCGGCGAGGCGCTGCCGGCCGTCGGCGCCGTCGGTGACGATGTACACGAACACGCCGCCGAAGCTGTTGTCGGCGGACTGCTGCGCGATGCTGACGATGCGATCGCCATCCTTGACCCAAATCCCGGCGCGCCCGGCGAAGCTGAACTTGTCGTACTTCGCGAACGTCTTGACCTGGTTGGCGTAGGACTCGAGCGGCGGTGCGATCACCTCGCCCACCAACGCCCCGCCCACGAACAGGATGAAGCCCGCTCCCGCCGCGGCGAACGCGACCCGGACGATCGAGACGCCTGCCGCGCGGATCACGATGAGCTCGCTGCCGCGCGCGAGGTTGCCGAGCCCGACGAGCGCGCCGATCAGCGCGCCGACCGGCAGCAGCTGGAATGCCTGCCCCGGCAGGTGCAGGAGCGTCACGAGGACCGCGTCCAGCATGCCGAAGCTGCCGGTGCCGATGTCATCCTGCTGCTGGATGAACACGAAGAGGCCGGAGAGGCAGACGAGCACGGCCATCACCAGCGCCGTGAACCAGAGAATCTGCCGCGTCAGGTAACGATCGAGCAGACTCACTTGAGCGCCCAGCGCGGCGGCGAGTGCCGCACCCAGAGGTAGGCGGCGAGCCCGAGCACGAGCGCGTGCGTCCACCACACGCCGATGCCGGCGCTGAGCCAGCCCTTCTCGATCCAGGTGCGCGCCGCCGAGAGCACGTTGACGTAGATGAAGAACACGAGGATCACGACGCCGACGCGCGCGTAGCGACCCTGGCGGGGGCGAAGCGCCGCGAGCGGCACCGCGAGGAGCGCCACCAGCACCGCCATGATCGGCAGCGATAGCCGCCACTGCACCTCGGCCTGCGCCGCGGGCGCGGGATCCCGCCAGAGGTCGAGCGTCCGGCGCGTCTCGACACGCGCCGGACCCGAGTGCTGCCCACCGAGGCGCACCGGGATGCCGTGCTCCGTGAAGCGCACGCGCCGCAGCACGGGATTTCCGGGGCTGCCTTCGTAGCGCGAGCCGTCGTAGAGCACGAGCACGTGCAGCGCGCCATCCTCCTCGACCACGTGGCGGGCCCGGTCGGCGAGCACCACCTCGATCCGATCCTCGATCCGCCGTTCGAGGAACACCTTGTGGAGCGTGCCGTCCTTGTCGCCGGACTCGGCGTAGAAGACGGCGCTGCCGCCGGCGAAGGTGTGAAACTTGCCGGGCTCGAGCATGCCGAACTCGGCGGCCTTGAGCGCCTCCTGCTTGATCCCCTCGGCCCGGCCGAAGGCATCGGGCGCGGCGACCAGCGTCGCCCAGGCGAGGAGCGCGGTCACGACCGCCGTCAGGAGGCCGATCGGCCGGAGCAGCCGCCCGGGACCGACGCCGCAGGCGCGCACCGCCGCCATCTCGCTCTCGTGGTACAGCCGCCCGAGCGCCAGCACGATGCCGATCAGGAGGCCCACCGGCACCAGCACCGTCAGGTTCTGGATCGAGGTCAGCCAGATGAGTTCGAAGATGACGTCCCGCGGGTAGCCCCGCTCCGCGGCCTGGGCGAGCACCTGGGCGAGTTCGTTGCTGACCAGGATCACGAGCAGGACGCCGGTGACCGCGAGCCACGCCAGGGTCACTTCGCGCAGCACGTAGCGGTCGAACGTCCCCAATGAGCCTCCGGTCGCAGTCCGCCGCCCGCGTCCGGGGACGTTTCGGCGAGCCCATGAAGTACACTCTCGCTACGGACGGGAGCGGCGGCCGCGACGCGGCCATGCCCCGTAACTTAAACCGAAAGCAGCGCGCGTAGAAGGGCACTCGACCGGGTGACCGGTCCGGCTGGCAGACGTGCGACGGAGACAGGCATGGATTTTACGGTTGAGGCCGGCGGCACGCGCCGCGCGCGCACGGATTGCGCCATCGTCGGGGTTCACGAGCGCAGCGAGCTCGGACGTGAGGGCAGCGCGCTCGACGCCGCGCTCGGCGGTCGCCTCAGCCGCGTTCTGAAAGGCGGAGATTTCTCCGGTCGCAGCGGCGAGACGCTGCTCATCCCCGACCTCGGCTCCGGCCCCGCCGCGCGCGTGCTCCTCGTCGGCCTCGGCCCGCGCAAGGCGTGGAACCGCCGCAGCTACCGCCGCGCCGCGCTCGCCGCCGCACAGGCGGTGCTGAAGTCGGGCGCCCGCGATGCGCGCTTCCTGATCTGCGCCGAGCCCGTGCCCGACGTCGATGCCTATTACCGCGCCCGCCTCGCGATCGAGGCGCTGGGCCACGCGCGCTACCGCATTCCCGACCTGAAATCGAGCCGCAAGCCCGCCCCCGCGCGACTCGCGCACGTCCGTATCCTCGCCGCCGAGCGTGGCGAGGTCGCGGCGATGAAGCGCGGCGTGACGGACGGCGCCGCGATCGCGGCGGGAAGCGCCCTCACCCGCGATCTCGCGAACCTGCCCGCGAACGTCTGCACGCCGACGTACCTTGGCACCGTCGCCAAGCGCCTCGCGCGCGAGCACCGCTCGATCCGTACGCGCGTGCTCGGCGAGCCCGAGTTGAAGCGTCTCGGCATGGGTTCGTTCCTGTCCGTCACCCGCGGCACCGAGGAACCGGCGCGGCTCATCGTGATGGAGTACCGCGGCGGGCGCGCGGGCGCGGCGCCGGTTGCGCTCGTTGGCAAGGGCGTGACCTTCGACTCCGGCGGGATCTCGCTCAAGGACCCGGGCGCGATGGACGAGATGAAGTTCGACATGACGGGCGCGGCCTCCGTGTTCGGCGCACTCAAGGCGCTCGCCGTGCTCGGCACCCCGATCAACGTGGTCGGCATCGTTGCCGCCTGCGAAAACAT
>CAYNCY010000008.1:16283-20949 GCA_964395195.1 uncultured Steroidobacteraceae bacterium | reverse complement strand
TACCCGGCGCGCAAGCGCATGCCCAGCCTCGCGCGACTCGGCACGCCGCGCACCTGGATCAAGATCCACATGATCCTCGGCGACGTCGGACCCTTGTGCGTGCTCTACCACTCCACCTACCGGCTCGGCGCCACCAATAGCAACGTCGCACTGATCTCCATGCTGCTCGTCGCCGGCAGCGGACTGATCGGCCGATACCTCTACGGGCGAATCCATCATGGGCTGTATGGCCGGGCGACCGACCTCAAGGAGCTGCGCGCCGAGGCCGAGCGCATCAAGACCTCCGGCAGCGGCACGGCCCGGCTCCTGCCCGAGCTCGCCGCGCGGATCGAGGCGGGCGAGAAGGCGATCGACCGCGGAATACTGCTCGTGCCCCGGCCGCTCGCGGCCGTGCTGCTGTGGCGGCGCGAGCGTCGCGCCGTGCGCCGTTACGTCAAGCGGACGCTGCGCCAGGCGGCGAAAGGCTCCGCGGCGGTCGCGCGCCACCGCTCGAGCCTCGGCACCGCGGCCGTGCGCTACGCGGACACCCGCCTCACGGCGGCCCGCCGCGTTGCCGAATTCCAGAGCTGCGCGCGCCTTTTTTCCCTGTGGCACGTACTGCACATCCCGATGTTCGGTATGCTCTTCATCGCCGGCGTGGTCCACGTCATCGCGGTGAATATCTACTGATGCGAGCCTGGTCTGGTGCGATCCTCGCCGCGGCGATGCTCGCCTGCGCGGCGGGAGCGTCAGCCTCGCAGATCGAAAAGCTGCTCGAACCCGGCGACCTAGCGGCCGCGCACACGAAGTTCGAGGGCGAGTGCGAGAAGTGCCACGATCGCTCCGACAAGGACCGCCAGCGGACGCTGTGCGCGGACTGTCACAAGGACATCGCTGCCGACCTGACGCTGAAGCGCGGATTCCACGGGCACGCGCTCAAGCCGAACGTCGCCTGCGTCGCCTGCCACACGGAGCACAAGGGCCGCGGCGCGAACATCACGCGCTTCGACCGCGACTCCTTCGAGCACGCGATCACCGGCTTCAAGCTCGACGGTCGGCATGCGACGACGACCTGTGCCGAATGCCACGTCAGCGGCAAGCCGTTCCGGGCCGTTGAAACGACCTGCAACGGCTGCCACCAGAAGCAGGACGTCCATCGCGGCAGCCTCGGCAAGGACTGCGCCGCCTGTCACTCGACCGCGAGCTTCAAGCCGAGCACCTTCGACCACAACAAGACGCGCTTCCCGCTGAAGGCCGCGCACTTTCGGGCGGACTGCGCATCCTGCCACCAGGACCGGACGTTCAAGAACGCGCCGCTGCAGTGCATTGCCTGCCACGCGCGCGATGACAGCCACAAGGGCGCGCGCGGCCCGGCCTGCGGTGACTGCCACAACACGGATCGCTGGAAGCAGCCGAAGTTCGACCACGACAAGCAGGCGCACTTCCCGCTGAACGGGGCGCACGCCCGCATCAGCTGCGATTCCTGCCACCTGTCGGCGGACCTCAAGGCCAAGATCCCCGACGTCTGCGCCGGATGCCACGCGGCCGACGATCACCATGGCGGGCGCTTCGGCGACGACTGCAGCAGCTGCCACAACGAGACGAGCTGGAAGGAAGCGAGCTACGACCACGCCGCCAAGGCGCACTTCCCGCTGCGCGGCAAGCACGAGAAGCTCGACTGCGATTCATGCCACGTCGCGCCGGTGAAGGGCACCAAGCTGCCGAAGGACTGCGCAGGCTGTCACCAGGCGGACGATGTACATCACGGTACGATGGGTCGCGAGTGCGCCTCCTGCCACGTCGAAACCGGCTGGAAGGAAAAGGTACGCTTTGATCACGACATGACCCGCTTTCCGCTCGTCGGCCTGCACGCCAGTGTTGCCTGCGAGGAATGCCATGCATCCCGGGCCTACCGGGGCACCGCGCGGGACTGCGTGAGCTGCCACAAACCGGAAGATGTCCACCACGGGCACCTCGGCAAGGAGTGCGGCTCGTGCCACAACCCGAACGGCTGGACTTTCTGGCAGTTCGACCACGGGCGCACGACGCATTTCGCGCTCGAGGGGCGACACGCCAAACTCGAGTGCAAGGCCTGCCACGTCAAGCCGCCGGACGAGGTGAAGCTGGCCGGGGACTGCAGCGCATGTCACGCGCGTGACGACGTGCACAACGGCGGGTTCGGCAAGGATTGCGGGCGCTGCCACTCCAGCATCTCGTGGCGCGGCGCCGGCGTGACCCGCTAGTCCTGGCGCTCCAAGGCTCAATCGGCCTGCAGACGGCTTATCCGGCAGCCTGCGCGTCCCGAATCCCGATACCAAAGAGCCTGCGGACTGGCTAACTCCGCACCGCGCCGCAGAAATACAGTATTACCCTACCGATCTACTGTGAAACCCGCATCCGGCACGGCGGCGCGGGCGATTCCAGAGCGTCGCGGATCACACCGCGCAGCCTGGGCCGTTGCGCAGCGCGCTAACGTCGCTCTCCTGCGCAGAGCCGTTGCCGTCATCGGCGAACTTGCGCGGAGCATCCCACCTCGCTGCGCGACCTCCGCATCGCTCCGCCGGACGCGCGCTGCTATCCCGGCGACGACTCTAGAAACTGAAGTTGTATCCGAGGCTCACCCAGAAGCGGCTCGTCTGCTGGCTGAGGAGCGAGGTTTGCGGCGCGTTCGGATCGACCGGCACGCCGGGCGCCAGGCTCGCGTTGAAGTTCGCGCGCTCGTACCCGGACTCGAAGGCGATCAGGCCGCGCTTGAAGCGCCAGTCCGCGAGGAGCGATGGACCGGCGGACCAGCCGGAGCTAGTGCCAGTGGTCGGGTCGCTGCCGCTCGTGTAGCTGACCTGAAGTCGCGGCCCGATGCGAAGCGCGCTACCGAGCGGGTAGCGGGCGCTCGCGAATAGCGCCGAGCCGCGCGTGCCGGCACGGGTTGCGTAGCTCAGGCCGACCGCGTTGGTGTCGCCATCGACGATCCAGCCACTGCCGAGCAGCTGTGTCGAGTAGCTGAGCGCCGCTCCGGACGAAGGCGTGGCCGCGACGCCGCCCGAGGCCGGCGTGCCGCCGACGCGGCTGAAGGAAATGTCGTTGCCCCACTGCAGCCGCTCGCCGATCGGCCGCTGCAACCCCAGGGTGGCGGTGTCGCTGAGTGCGCTGCGATCGCGGGCGAGCGCGTGCACTTCATCGATCCCGAGTGTCTGGATCAATCCGGTCAGCGAGGTCGTCGGTTGGCCGATCAGCGCGTCATAGGTCGCGACGAAGGGATTGCGCCGATGATCGGCAACCGCCGTCAGCACCCAGCGCGCGGGCAGCGACCAGCTCATGACCACCGTCGCCGCGTTCAGGACCCGGTAGCTGATGTCGTAGTCCAACTGGCCGACCAGCGACCGTCCGTTCTGGTAGTAGCGCGCCTCGACACCGACCTGGCGACTGTCGAGGACGCCGCTGGCGTCCTGCTGGAAGACGAACGTCGAGAGGTCGAGTCCCGGGCGCACGCCGATGAACTCTGCGCTCAGGTTGGCGAACTCGCGCTGGTGATTGAAGCTCGCGTCGTACGTCTCGAGGGGCGCGCCAGCCGCGACTCCGAGCCTCACTCCGGGACTGATGCGCCAGCCGAAGAAGCCGCCGTCGTAGGTGCCGTAGACACCCCCGGTGCTTTGTGACTGCCGCCCAAGCCGCGCTATCCAGTGACTCAGCGTGTTGTCGATTTCGACAAAGGCCTGCGGCAGACGAGTCTGTCCGGGCACAACACCGTCGGTGCTGTCGAGGTTCCGGACGTAGCCGGCATAGGCGCGCGCCGCGAAGTCGTAGACGTCCCCGTGGCGCCGGACCTGCAGGTCCGCGTCCGTGTCGATCGCCGACTGGCCGACGCCATTGGCGGTGACTCCGCTCGAGGTGACCGTATTGCTGTCGCGCCGATATTCCTGGACGACCGCGCCGTCGACGCGCCAGCGCGACGCGTCCGGAGCGCCGCCCGCCGGCTTCGAGGCGCCATCGAGCGTGATGAGCGCGGCGAGGCGTTGAGTGACGCCCTCGACGTCGGCGCCATCCGGGTAGCGGCGCAGGTACTCCTGATATTCGGCCTTCGCCTGCGCGAGCTCGCCCTTCCGCTCGTGCGCGAGGCCGAGGTACTCCTGCGCCTGCGGCCGGCCCGGGTGCTCGGGGAATTCCAGCAGGCGCGTGTAGAGCCGGATGGCCGCATCGTAGTCGCGATCCTGCATTGCGGTGCGCGCCTCGGCGATCATCTTTTCCAGGTCCGCCGCGGCCGGCAACGGGCGGACCGGCGCGCGCGATGCCGTGGGCGGCGCTGCCGCCGCGCCAACCTCCGTGCGGCCGCTCCGGCGCTCGACGATGACCTCGATGCCGGTAAAGCCGGACCGCGGTCGAACCTGGAAGCTCACGGTGCGCGCGAAATGCAGCGTCAACGCCCGGCGCATGCCGAGCGACTGCTCGAGTCGCAGGTCGACCAGGCCCGCCGGATTTCCGCGTGCGACCGGCAGTGACTCGCCGATGGCGCTGGCCGGCGGGCATCCGGGCAGCGGCTGCAATTCGATGCGCAGCTCATCGCCGGTTCGCAACGGGTAATTCGACACGTAGCTCATCGGGCAGGTGAACTGCACGACGACCGAGCCCGTCTCCGTGACGACCTGGTCGAGGATGTCGGCCGATGCCGCGCCTGGAAGCGCGCCGGCTG
>CAYNCY010000008.1:14700-16183 GCA_964395195.1 uncultured Steroidobacteraceae bacterium | reverse complement strand
GGCGTCGCGCCCGGCCGCGTCGGCGTTACGGGTCGCGTCGGCGTCGTCGGAGACCTCGCCGGCGTCGTCGGCGTCACCAGCGGCTTGGTCGGCGACCAACCGAGAACGTAGTGGCAGGAGTCGCACGACTGCGTGAGATTGCTGTGGCTAACGCCGACCGTGCGCTTCGTGCCCGCGTGGCACGTGATGCACGTCCCGCCGAGCACGCCCGAGTGGTCGAACACGGCGGGGCGCCACGCGCTGGTCGAGTGGCATTTCGCGCATATGTCTCCGGACTGCGGGTGTTGCGCCGGCTTGCCGGTGGCGCGCGTGCCGTTGTGGCAACTGGCACAGCTGCCGATCACCGAGGTGTGATCGAACTTGGCCGTTGGCGCGGCCGCCGCGCTCGCCGCGGCGCTCACCGCACTCGTCTTCTTGACGACCGGCGCGGGCTTCACCGCGTACTTGGACGAGACGCTGTGCTCGTGGCAGCCGGTGGTGCAGTCGGCGCCACCCTTCGCGCAGATCGTCGTACCGCCCGGTGCGCAGTAGTAGTGAGTGGCCGAGTCGCGCTGCCACGTCGACAGGCCGTACCACTTGCTGCGCATCCCGTACTCGTGGCACGCGTCGCAGGCGTTACCGGCGGCCGAGGTGCCGGCATCGCCGATCGCCGCGTGGCTCATCACCGTGCCCGAGAACGCCGTCACCGACTTGTGGCACCCGCTGCACTCGACGGCCACACCTGCCTTGGTGATGGGAATGTGCGCGCCGCGCGTCGACATCTGCACGATCGCGAAGCCCGTTGCCCCGGCGAAGGGACCCTTGCCATCGGCGTGGCAGGTGCTGCAGGTCGTCGCGACGGCCGTGTGCAGCGTCGTGAGGTTCGTCGTGTAGACCGCGAAGTTGCCCGCGGTCGTGTGGCAGACCGAGCACGACTGGGTGATCGTCGGAATGTGGTTGCTGGGCTCGGCGACCCCGCTGAAGTAGTTGGTGTTGCCGGCGTGGCAGTTCGAGCAGTCGCCCGTGGTCGGGTGCAGCGCGTCCGCGACGTTGTAGGTGCCGGCCGCGGACGTCGGCCGCGTGTTGAACCCCGTGTACTGCGTGGCGGTGTTCGTGGAGAGCGTCTTCGGGGAGATCGGGTAGTTCGTCATCCCCATCCACACGTAGCCGGTGTCGTGACAGCTCGCGCAGCTGCCGGAGACGCCGCCGTGGATCTGGGCCGTGGTCGGCACTGGCGTTGCGAACTTGGTGCCGGGCGCCGTCAGCGTCGCGCTCGCGGGCACGAGGGCGGACGGCGTTGAGCCCAAGTGGCAGCCTTCGCACACGGTGCCGGAGGGGATGTGCGAGCCGACCGCCGCCGGTGAGCTTGGCGGCATCACCACGATCTTGGTGACGCCGGTGAACGTGGCGCCGGTGATGGTCGGGCCGTGGCAGGTTGCGCAGCCCGTGGTGATGCCGGTGTGGCTCATCGCCGAGTTCGTGAACTTGGCGCCGTTCGGCACCG
>CAYNCY010000008.1:0-14600 GCA_964395195.1 uncultured Steroidobacteraceae bacterium | reverse complement strand
TGGTCGTGTGGCAGTTCGTGCAGGTCGCCGTCGCCGCGGTCGGGATGTGGTTCGCGGGCTTGAGGTCGCCCTGGAAGTAGGTCGTGCCGGTGTGGCACTGCGAGCAGTCGCCCGTCGTCGGGTGCGCGGGATCCGCGATGCCGAAGGTGCTCGCGGCGGGCTGCGGCCGCGTGTTGAAGCCCACGTACTGGGTCGCCGTGTTGCTCGAGAGCGCCGTCGGCGAGATGGGGTACTGGTTCATCCCCATCCACACGGTCAGCGCCTCGTGGCAGTTCGCGCAGCCGGTTGTGATGCCGGCGTGGATCTGCGCCGTCGTCGGGACCGGCGTCGCGAACTTGGTGCCGGGGGCCGTGACCGTGGCGTTCCCGGGCACCAGCGCCGCCGGCGTCGAGCCGACGTGGCAGCTTTCGCAGGTGGTGCCGGACGGCACGTGCGAGCTCGCGCCCGCCGGGGATGTCGCCGGCATGACGATGATCTTCGAGATGCCGGCGAAGGTCGTCGCCGTCACCGTCGGGCCGTGGCAGGTGACGCAGCCGGTCGTGATGCCGGCGTGGCTCATCGCCGAGTTCGTGAACTTCGCGCCGTTCGGCACCGGGGTGGCCGCGATGCTCGAGCCCGCCCCCACGTGGCAGGTCTCGCAGGACGCCGTCGTCGGCAGGTGGCCGGTCGGGAGCCCGACGATCGAGAACCCCGCCGCCGGGATCGCGAACGAGGCCGCGGCGCTGCCGTGGCACTGCGTGCAGTTCGTCGTCGTGCTCGGCGCATAGAGATGGATATTCGCGAGCGTCGGCATCGTCGCGAAGTTGCTGGTCGTGTGGCAGTTCTGGCAGGTCGAGGTGGCCGCCGTCGGGATGTGGTTCGACGGCTGCACGTTGGCGGAGAAATACGCCGTGCTCGTGTGACATTGCGAACAGTCGCCGCTCGTCGGGTGCGCGGGATCGGCGACGTTGTAGGTGCTCGCCGCCGCCAGCGGCCGCGTGTTGAAGCCGACGTATTGCGTCGCGAGATTGGCGGACAGGGTCGTCGGGGATATGGGATAGGCGGTCATCCCCATCCAGACCTGGCCGCCGTCGTGGCAGGCCGCGCAGTTGCCGGTGATCCCGCTGTGGATTTGCGCCGTTGTCGGGGCCGGTGTCGCGAACTTGGTGCCCGGAGAGGTCAGGGTCGCGTTGGCCGGCACGAGTGCCGCGGGCGTCGAACCGAGATGGCAACTCTCGCAAGTCGTACCGCTCGGTACGTGCGAGTTCGCGCCCGCGGGCGACGTCGCCGGCATCACGATGATCTTGGTGATGCCGGTGAAGCTGGCCCCCGTGATCGCAGGACCGTGGCAGGTCGCGCAGCCGGTGGTGATGCCGGCATGGCTCATTGCCGAGTTCGTGAACTTGGCGCCGTTCGGCACCGGGGTGGCCGCGATGCTCGAGCCCGCGCCCACGTGGCAGGTCTCGCAGGAGGCCGTCGTCGGCACGTGGCCGGTCGGGAGCCCGACTATCGAGAAACCGGCGGCCGGGATCGCGAACGAGGCCGCGGCGCTGCCGTGGCACTGCGTGCAGTTGGTGGTCGTGCTCGGCGCGTTCGCGTGGATGTCCGCAAGCGACGGCATCACGGAGAAATCCGGACTCTTGTGGCAGCTCGAGCACTGCGAGCTCGCCGCAGTCGGGATGTGGTTCGCCGGCTTCGTGTCGCCGGCGAAGAACGCCGTACCCGTGTGGCACTGCGAGCAGTCGCCGGTCGTCGGGTGCGCCCCGTCGGCAATCGTGAACGGCGACGTCGCGGTTTTGCCCGGTCGCGTCTGGAAACCGAGGTACTGGGTCGCGGACGAGCCGGACAGCGCGGCGGGCGAGATGGGGTAGCTCGTCATCCCCATCCAGTTGTCGTTGCTCTCGTGGCAGTTACTGCACCCGCTGGTGATTCCCGCGTGAATCTGCACGGTCGTCGGGGCCGGTGCCGCGAACTTGGTGCCGGGTGCCGTGACGGTCGCATTGGCGGGCACCAGCGCCGCCGGCGTCGAGCCGAGGTGGCAGCTTTCGCAGGTCGTACCGGACGGCACGTGCGAGCTCGCGCCAACGGGCGACGTCGCGGGCATCACGATGATCTTCGAGATGCCGGCAAACGTCGTCGCCGTTACCGTCGGGCCGTGGCAGGTGACGCAGCCGGTCGTGATGCCGGCATGGCTCATCGCCGAGTTCGTGAACTTGGCGCCGTTCGGCACCGGGGTGGCCGCGATGCTCGAGCCCGCGCCCACGTGGCAGGTCTCGCAGGAGGCCGTCGTCGGCACGTGGCCGCTCGGCAGGCCGACGATCGAGAACCCGGCCGATGGGATTGCGAACGAAGCGGCGGCGCTGCCGTGGCACTGCGTGCAGTTGGTCGTCGTGCTCGGCGCGTAAAGGTGGATATTCGCGAGCGTCGGCATCGTCGCGAAGTTGCTGGTCGTGTGGCAGCTCGTGCAGAGCGCTGTCGTAGCCGTCGGGATGTGGTTCGCGGGCTTGGTGTTGAGCGCGAAGTCCCCGACCGCAAAGCCCTGGTGACAGTTGGAGCAGTCGGCGCCGTTGACCGAAGTGGCCGACGGGTGCGCCGCGTCCTGCGCGGGCGTCGGGCGATCGACCATCGTGACGCCGTACCAGCTCATGCCGGTCTCGTGGCACGACTGGCAATTGTTGGTGATGCCGGCATGGTTCATCGCGGTGCCGGCGAAGGTCGTGAAGTTCGTCGGCGAGTGACAGCTCTCGCACGTCGTCCCCGAGGGCACGTGAGTTACGGGCTTTCCCGGGGCGTTCACGTTGTTGTGACAGGCGACGCAATTCCCGGTGATCCCGGTGTGCGCGAAATGCGCCGCCTGCCATGGAAGCATCGTCAGGTGACACGAGCTGCACTCGGCGGATGTCGGAATGTGCGTGGCCGGCTTGCCAACCGACTGCACGCCGTTGTGGCACGAGGTACAGGTGCCGAACACGTTGAGGTGATTGAAAACGGCGACCGGTTTCCAGGCGAACGGCGTGTGGCACTGAGCGCAATCGACGTTGGTGACGATGTGGCTCGTCGGCTTCGTCGTGGCGAGGAACCTCGAGCCGGCCGTGTGGCAGGAGGCGCAGTCGTGCGGCGTGCCCTTGAATATTCCGCCCGCATGGCAGGAGGCGCAGGCCGCGATGCGGTGCTCGCCGACGAGCTCGAAGCCGGTCGTGAAATGGTCGAAGGTGGAGGCCGCTGCGTTCGCAGCCGGCGGCGCGAAAAGTGCGCAGCCCAGCAGCACCAGCGCGAGCCCGGCGAAGAAAAACCGCTTGCGAGCGTGCGGCGGGATCACTGGCGGCAAAGACGTTGGACTGAACCGCAGCGACCGCGACTCGACTGGCGTCGCGACACTTCCACTTCTCCGGTTCGCTGGCTGGATGGATAAGCGCTTGAATTGATCATAAATTTCACGGGGCAAAAAGCAATCGGACGACCCGTCGGTGGCGTGCGACAGGAGGTAGGGAAACACTGTAGTTCCGAAGGCCAATCTGACTTTTGTGACGGCTTTCACGCCAAATATCGGCCGCGTCGTCGGATACCGACGACGCCCGCGCACCAGGTACGAGCAGGTAGACTCGCGCGGCCCGCGGGACGGGCCAGACCCGGGAGACATGAGATGCGTCGGCGCGCCGTGCTTTCGCTCACTCTATTGCTGCTGTCGAGCTGCGCGACCGACCGGGACATCGCGGCCGTCGAATCGCTCGATTCGAACACCGGCGTCACGGTGCGAATCGTCGCGAGTCCAATGGTGTACGCGCACGAGGCGCCGGAGCTCGCGGTGAACTCCCGCGATTACCTGTCGGCCGGCGTCGTGGAACTCATCAACATGGACCGGCGCACGCAATACCTTTTGCTGGTCGCCTGGACCACGGTCGATCGCAAGCGCCCCGGCGTGAGACCGCTGGCTGCACCGGACCGAATTTCGATAGCGATTGCCGGGCGGACACGCGAGTTCAGCGCGCCCGTGCGGGACCCGCGCGCACTGGGCGTTTCGGCGGCGCTGCTGCGCCCGGACACCGGCTACGCTGGCGAAAGCTGGTACCGGTTGTCGGCGACGGATCTCAAGGCGCTCGCTGGCGACCCGCCCCGGCGCATCGACGTCCTCGACGACGACACGGGCACAGTCGGCTATGCGCTGTGGCGCGACGAGTCCGCCGCATGGCGCGACTTCGCGCGCGACGTCCCCGACGCTTCCTTATCCCAGGACCCTCGCCGCTGACAGATGTGCGCCTGGGCTCACGCGTAGGCGTCAAGTCGCAGGGCGGAGTTCGTGGCACGGACGCGATCAGCGCCCGAAGCAGCCGGAGCCGGCGCCAAATCCGCGACCGGGGACTCGGCGTCGTAGCGGCTCGACTGCGGTGACCGCTCGCGAAACTGCTGCTGCGACACATCGACGCTGACACTGCCGAAGCCCTGCGCGCCGAGCGTCTCGCGCAGCTTCGGCGCCGCCGCCTCGAGCGCATCGCAGGTCGCCTGGCTGTGGGTCGTGATCGCGACGCTCGCCTGTCCGTCGCTGATCGCGATGCGGATCTCGAGCGGACCCAGGTGCGCGGGCGAGAGCTGAATCTTCGCGCTCGTCAGGTTCTGGTTGACGAGCACCGCGAGGCGATCGCCGAGCTGCGAGGCGAACTCCGGCGAACCGACGGGCGCGGCAACTTGCGCGACGGTCGGACTCGCGGGCGCCGCGGGACTTGCCGCAAACGCCGCCGGCGTCGCGCTCGTCGCATCGACCTTGCCATCGTCGGCGGCGTCCGGGTGCGCGGGATCGGCGAAGCTGTCAGTCGCGAACACGGGCGCGATCGCGCGCGGCGTCTCGGCCGCCATGACCACTGCCTCGGTGCCCGCGGGTGAGGCCTTGCCGCCCGTGAGCTGCGCCGCGTGCGCCTGGATGGGCAGGCTCACTTTTGGATTCGGGGTCGAGGTCACCGGCGCCGGCGTCGCGGCCGCGACCGAAGCCGCCGTGGGCGCGGGTAGGACGACCGTGGGTGCGGGCGCAGACGCGGGGCCCGCGTCCGCCGTCACGGCCTTGAACGGCGCTGCCTGCGGGTCAGCCGTCACGGTCGCGGCAGGCGGGCCGCCCGGCGGCGTCGCGTTTTGGGCGAGCGTCGCGAGGTCCGCGGGTGACAGCGGCAGCGGCGTTGCCGCGAGAGGCGCCGGTGCATCCGCGGGCGTGGCCACGGCCGGCGTCACCGGCGCCTGGGCGGCCGCGGCCGCGGCGGCGAGCGCCGCGGCGCTCGCCGTCGGTGCTGCGTTCGTCGGTGCTGCCACGGTCGGAACCGGTGGCAGGAAGTTCACGACCGGCGTGACGAGGGCGACGGCAGGCGGCAAGGCGCTGCCGTCTGGCGGCGCATCATCACCGCCGGCAGCGGTCGACTTCTTGCCGCCTGAGCGTCCGGCGGGGGGTTTCGGCGCCGTGCTCGCCGCCCGGGTCGAATCCGCGGCCGTGCTGGCGGCCGGGCCGCGGGCGCTCGGCGGCGTACGCTGCCGCCCGGCCTGCGACAGGGTCGTCGCGAAGGAGTGATGCCCACCCGGGGTGGCTCCCGGGCCCGTCGCGGGGGTGCCGTGGATGGGGGTTGCGGCAGCCTGAGTCGTGGGCGCCGGCGGGGGATTCGCGTTGATGTTCGCCATGCCCGGAGTTTGCAAGCGCCGTGCCAGCCACGGCGCCCTCGGGGTCAGCGCGTCTCGCGATTCAGGATTACCCGCTGGATCGAGCGCTCGTCGGCCTCACGCTGCGCGCGCTTGTCGGCGACGCGCCGCTCGCCGGTCGCGAGCTTCTCGACCGCGCGCTCGATCGAGGCGGCCTCGATGCGCGCCTCGCGCCACGCATCGGTCGCCTGCTCGAGTCTCCCGAGCACGAGCGTGACTTCCTTGTCCTGCTGCTCGATGGCGCTCGTGAGTCGTCCAAGGAAGGCGTGGTAGTTCGCGAGGCGCACGCCGTCCGGCGCTCCCGCCGAAACCTTGCCGAGGTACTCGGCGCGGTAGTCTCGCAACTGCTTGAGCTTCTTCTCGGCATCCTCGAGCGCACGGCGCGCGAGGGCGACCGCCGCTCCCGCCTCGCGCTCGCGCGCCTCGGCGAGGTCCCTGACCGGCTCCATTCGCTTCGATCGTGTCATCGTTCAACCGGGTCCTTGAATCCGCGCGGCGGCGCCGCGCTCAGTGAGTCGCCGTCGCGAGGAGCGCCCGGAGCTGCTCGCGCGCGGTCTTGATGTCGACCGCCTCGTACATGTCCTGGCGGAGAATCTCGGTCATCTTCGGCCAGAGGTCGATCGCCTGGTCGATGCGCGGATCGGTGCCGCGGCGGTAGGCACCGACGCTGATCAGGTCGCGGTTGTGCTGGTAGAGCGCATAGATCTGCCGGAACCGTACCGCGAGCGCCATGAGTTCGCGGTCCGCGATCAGGTGCATCGCGCGGCTGATCGAGGCCTCGACGTCGATCGCGGGATAGACGCCCGATTCGGCCAGCGAGCGCGACAGAACGATGTGGCCGTCGAGGATCGCGCGCGCCGCATCGGCGATCGGATCCTGCTGGTCGTCGCCCTCGGCGAGCACCGTGTAGAACGCGGTGACCGAGCCCGGTCCCCGGTCGCTGTTGCCGGCGCGCTCGACGAGCTGCGGCAGGCGGGCGAACACCGAGGGCGGGTAGCCCTTGGTCGCCGGCGGCTCGCCGATCGCGAGCGCGATCTCGCGCTGCGCCTGCGCGAAGCGCGTCAGCGAGTCGAGGAGCAGCAGCACCTTCATGCCGCGGTCGCGAAAGTACTCCGCGATCGCGTGCGCGACCCACGCGCCGTGCAGTCGCATCAGGGGCGGCGTGTCGGCGGGAGTCGCGACGACGACGGCACGTTTCAGCCCATCGGGTCCGAGCGTGTTGGCGACGAACTCCTGCACCTCGCGGCCGCGCTCGCCGATGAGGCCGACGACAATGACGTCGGCGTTGGTGTAGCGCGTCATCATGCCGAGCAGCACCGACTTGCCGACGCCGGACCCGGAAAAGAGCCCGATGCGCTGGCCGCGACCGATCGACAAGAGCGAGTTGATCGAGCGGATGCCGACGTCGAGGGGCTCGCGGATCGCCCAGCGCTTGAGCGGATTGAGGGGGGTGCCCATCAGGGGCTGCGTGTCGCGGCAATCAAGCGGGCCGAGACCATCGAGCGGCCGTCCCGTGCCATCGAGCACGCGCCCGAGGAGCGCATCGCCCACGTGCACTTCGGAGGAGGAGTGCGCCGGCAGCACGCGTGCACCCGGCATGAGCCCGCGCATGTCGCCGGTCGGCATCAGGAAAAGCCGTTCGCCCGAGAAGCCGACGACCTCGGCCTCGACCGTGCGGCCCTCGGCCGCCTCGATCAGGCAGCGGCTGCCGACGGCGGCCTCGCAGCCGACGGCCTCGAGCGTCATGCCGACCATCCTCGACAGTACGCCCTCGACCTGCAGGGGCCTGAGCGGTGTGACGCGCTCGCGTACCGCGCCAAGTGCGGACTTCCAGCCCTGCTGAAGTCCGGCGAGTTCCGGGGTCGGCGCCATGTGCCGCTAGCTGCCGCGCGCGGCGTCGGCCTCGCGCTCGCCGCCCATGAGATCGGTGAGGAGCGCGCCGAGGCGCGTATCGAGCCGCATGTCGATCCTCGAGCTCGCCGAGACGACCTGGCAGCCGCCGCGCATCATCATCGGGTCCTCGACCAGCGTCCAGGCGCGCTCGCGCTCGGCGGGCGCGAGGTGCTCGCGCACGATGGCGGCATCCTGCGGGTGCAGCTGCACGCGCACGTCGCGCGCGGCGATTGGCAGCTGTGCGACCGCCTCGCGGACGATACCGATGATCTGCGTCGGGTCCTGCTTGAGCTCGCGCCGCACGATCTGGCGCGCGAGCGCCATCGCGAGCGCGAGCAGCTCGTCCTGCACTGCGGTGTCGAGCTCATCGAGCGGCCGCGCGAGATCGGTGAGCAGGTGATCGATGCGCTCGACGCGGGTCCGCAGCTGCTCGCGCCCCGCCGCCGCACCCTCCTTGAGCCCCAGCTGATAGGCCTCGTGATAGGCCTCCTGCTGCAGGTCCTCGAGGACTCCGGCGGTGACGGCGCCGCCCCTGGCCGTGCCCGGCGCATCGACTGCAGGCGGTCCCCAGGTCGACACTTCGCCGAGGTCGGCCGCGTGGATGACCCTAGACATACTCCCCCGCGCTCGAGCCGATGATGATCGTGCCGTCCTCGGCGAGCTTCTGGGCGATGGTGATGATCTCGCGCTGCGCCGCCTCGACCTCGGTCAGCTTCACGGGGCCGCGTGCCTCCATGTCCTCCTTGAGGATCTCGGCGGCGCGCTTCGACATGTTCGTGTAGATGCGATCCGCGACCGTGGGGTCGGCGCCCCGCAGCGCCACCGCCAGGATGTCGCTCGACACCTCGCGCAGGATCGCCTGCATGCCCTTGTTGTCGACGTCGACGAGGTCGTCGAACACGAACAGGAGCTCCTTGATCTTGTGGTGCAGCTCGCCGTTCTGCTGCTCGATTTCGGCGAGCACGGCGCCGCCCGTCTCGCGGTCCATCGCGTTGATGATGTCCGCGACCGTGCGCGTGCCGCCGATGCGCCGGGAGGCGACCTGCGTGCCGCTCGCGGCGCGCTTGCCGACGATCTGGTCGAGCTCGTGCAGCGCCGACTGCGGCAACTCCTCGAGCGTCGCGATCCGCATCAGCGCATCGGCGCGCATCTTCTCGGGCAGCAGCGGCAGGATCTTGGCCGACAGCTTGCCATCGAGCTGCGCGAGCAGGCTCGCAATGACCTGCGGGTGCTCCTCGCCGACGAGCTGCGCGACCGCGCGCGGGTCCATCCACTTGAGCGCATCGATGCCGGCGCCGCCGGCGGGGCCGGACAGGATCCTGTCGACCATGACCTCGGCGCGCTGCTTGCCGAAGGAAGCGGCGAGGATCTTCTTGACGTAATCGGACTTGTCGCCTGAGAACGTGCCACCCGAATCGATCTTCTCGACGAAGGACTGCACCACGATCTCGGCACGGTTCTTCGGGACGGCGGCCAGGTGCGACATCGCAAGGCCCACCGCCTCGACGTCGCGCGGATCCATGTGCTTGAGGACCGCCGCGGCATCCTGCTCGCCGAGCGACATCAAGAGGATCGCGGCCCGCTCGGGCCCCGAGATGTCCCCGCTCCTATCGGCCATCGGTGCTCACCCACTCCTTCACGACCTGGGCTGCCCGCTTCGGATCCTGCGTCACGAGGCTCCGGGCCGCTGCGACCTGTGCCTCATAGTTCGGTAATGGCGCCGCCCCGCCCGACAGGGTCACCTTGTCGCGGGCGAGGTCGCCCGCCGGGCCCGCCAGGCTCCCCGCCAGGCGGCCCTGCCCCGGCTGCAGCAGGTTCTTCATGATGGGCCGGAGCACGACGATCACGAGCGCGAGCACGAGCAGCACCGCGACTCCCTGCCGGCCGATCTGCTTCAGCATCGGGTTCGCGTACCAGGGCTCGGCGGGCACGACGTCCCCGGCCGCCACCGGCGGCGAGAAGGACGCATTGATGACCTCGACCTTGTCGCCGCGCTGCTCGTCGAAGCCGATCGCTTCCTTGACGAGCGCGGTGTACCGATCGAGATCTTCCTTGCTGACGGGCTCGGTCGTCTTGCCATCGCCACCGGCCGCGACCTTGTTGTCGACGAGCACCGCAACCGACAGACGCTTGATGTCGCCGGTGGACGGGCGGCGGTGCGTGATCTTGCGGTCCATCTCGTAGTTCTTGGTCGAACGGGTCGAGGTCGCGACCGGCTGCGGCGGAGGCGTCGCCGTGCCCGTGACCGCCGCCTGCTGCTTGGGCGCGGGCGGCGCCGGCGTCGTCGCCGGCGGCTGGTTGCTGAGCGCTCCGGGAATGCCGAGCGCGATGTCACCCTGCATGCGCTGGTCGTTGGCGTTCTGTTCGCTGCGCACGACCTGCTTCGCCGGGTCGAAGTTCTCGCTCGACTCCTCGGTCTGCGTGAAGTCGAGGACCGCCGTGACGCCCGCGCGCACCCGTCCCTCGCCGACGATCGGCGTCAGGATCTTCTCGACCCTGAGCGCGTAGTCCTGCTCGAGCGAGCGCGTGTACTCGAGCTGCTTGCCCGACACCGCGAGCGCGTCGTTGCCGTCGGGCGAGGACAGGAGCGTGCCATTCTGGTCGATCACCGTCACGTCGCCCGCCTCGAGGTCGGGCACCGAGGACGCGACGAGGTGGACGATGCCGGCGACGTGGCCGGGCTCGAGGTGGCGGCCCGAGTAGAGCTGCAGCAGCACCGAGGCCGTCGCGTGGCGCTGCTCGCGCACGAACGCCGAGGGGCGCGGGACCGCCAGGTGCACGCGCGCGCTCTGCACGCCCTGCACCTTGACGATCGTGCGCGCGAGCTCGGTCTCGATCGCGAGCTGGTAGCGCGCCGTCTCCATGAACTGGCTGGTGCCGAAGCCCGTGTCCTTCTGGATCATCTCGACGCCAAGGGCATCCGACTGCGGGAGCCCCTGCGCGGCGAGACGCATGCGCGCGTCCCGCAGCTGCGGCTCCGGCACCGTCACCGTGCCGCTCGGCCCGTCGAGCTTGTGCGGAATGCCGGCCGACTGGAGCGCATCGACGACCTGCGCCGTCTCCCGCTCCGAGAGCTGGCTGTAGAGCGTCGCGTAGTTCTGGCCCTGCGACCAGAACACGAGCCACAGGCCTGCGGCGATCGCGCCCGCGAGGCCGACCAGCAGGATCAGCTGTCTCAGGCCTGGCAGGTCCATCACGCCGCGTTGGGCGATCGCATCAGCCATTCGTGTCTCCGTACTTCAGCCAGGTCCGTCAGATCGTCATGTTCATGACTTCCTGGTACGCACTCACCAGCCGGTTGCGTACCTCGGTCATTGCGCGAAACGCCAGTTGCGCCTTCTGCGCCTCGACCATGACCCGCGTGATGTCGACGCCGGGCTTGCCCTGCTCGAACGCGGTCCCGAGGTCGGTCGCGCTCTGCTGCATGTCGTTGACCTGGTTCAGCGAGGTCTTGAGGATCGACGCGAAGTCCGGCGCACCCGTGCCGGTCGCGCCGTTCGTGCCGTTCGCCCCGATGTCGCCGATGGCGGGGGACTTGCGCGCCTCGAGCGCGAGCGAGCGCAGTTCCATCAGGAGGCGGGTCGAGTCGATGGCGGGCATGGGGAACTCTCTTTAATGTCTTAGGGAACGACGACGCCGTCGGCGCGCAGCTGCGCGAGCTTGTAGCGCAATGTCCGCGCGCTGATGCCGAGGCGGACGGCCGCGAGCTTGCGGCTGCCGTCGGTCACGGCGAGCGCGCCCAGGATCAGCGCCCGCTCGCGATCCTTGAGGCCGTCCTCGAGTGCGGCGGATACGGTTGGACTCTGAGTCTCGGCGCGCACGGGCAGCGGCACGGGTCCCGCGCCATCGGTGACGAACACGAGGTCCGCGGGGACGAGCGTCGAGCTCTCGGTCAAGACCGCCGCGCGCTGCAGCACGTTGTCGAGCTCGCGGACGTTGCCGGGCCAGCCGTGGCTCTGCAGCGCCTGCGTTGCCTCCGCCGAGAGCGCGAGTGGCGCCTGGCCGGGGGTGGCGAGCCGGGTCAGCACGCGCTCGGCGAGCGGCACGATGTCGTGCGGACGTTCCCTGAGCGGCGCGAGCCTGAGTGGCATCACGTTCAAGCGGTAATAGAGGTCCTCGCGGAAGCGACCGGCCGCGACCTCGGCGGTCAGCTGGCGGTTGGTCGTGCCGATGACCCGGACGTCGAGGGTGATGGTGCGCGAGCCGCCGATGCGCTCGACCTCGCGCTCCTGCAGAACGCGCAGGAGCTTTGCCTGCAGCTGCAGGCCCATCTCCGAGATCTCATCGAGCAGGAGCGTCCCGCCCTGCGCCTGCTCGAACTTGCCGGCGTGCGCGCTGCTCGCACCCGTGAACGAGCCCTTCTCGTGCCCGAACAGCATCGCTTCCAGCATGTTCTCCGGGATCGCCGCGCAGTTGATCGCGACGAAGGGTCCGGCGTGGCGCGCCGAGCGCGCGTGCAGGTAGCGGGCGAAGACTTCCTTGCCCGTGCCGCTCTCGCCGGTGATGAGCACCGTCACGTCCGTGCGCGCGATGCGCCGTGCGAGCGCGAGCGTGTCGCGCGAGCGCGGATCCACCGCCACCGGCGCATCCGCCTCGCCGTCCGCCTGCTCGGGCGAACGGCCGAGGCGCTGCACGAGGCTGATCAGGGCGTCCGCATCGAAGGGCTTGACGAGGTAGTCGGCGGCGCCGTCGCGCATCGCGGCGACCGCCCGTTCGATCGAGCCGTAGGCGGTGATCAGCACGACCGGCACCTCCGGCCAGCGCGCACGCGCGCGCAGCAGGAGTTCGTGGCCGTCGATCGGCGCCATCTGCACGTCGGTGAGCAGGAGGCCCGGTGGCTCGCGCTCGAGCACCGCGAGCGCGGCGCCGCCGTCGGCGACCGCGGTGACGCGAAAGCCCGCGAAACGGAGCGTGTCCGCGAGCGCATCGCGAAGCGCAGGATCATCCTCGGCCACCAGTACGTGCCTCAAATCCGGCTTCGGGGGCTGAGCGGACTCCCGGGCGATCGTGACTGCGTTCATGCGTCCTCCCCAACGGCGGGGAGTTCGAGCGCAAAGGTCGCGCCGTCCGCGCCGTCCTCGATCCGGACGCTCCCGCCGTGCGCGAGTGCAACCGCGCGGACCACCGCGAGGCCGAGTCCCGTGCCGCCAGGGCGCGTCGTGTAGAAAGGTTCGAAGATGCGCGCGCGCTGGGCCGCGGGGACGCCCGGGCCGTTGTCGCGCACGCGAATGAAGGCGGAGCCCGCCGCCCGGCTCGCCTCGATCTCGACGAGCGGCGCCACGGTGCCCGCCGCCGCATCGAGCGCGTTGGTCGCGAGGTTGACGATTGCGCCAACGAGCGCCTCGGCGTTGCCGACGACCGCGACCCCGGGCGCGAGCGTGCGGATGGTCAGGCGCGCGCCGCCCTGCAGCCGCGAGGCGAGGCTCTGCGCGGCGCTCTCGAGCAGCGCGCTCACGTCGCAGCGCGCGAGGATGCCGCCGCCGCCGCGCGCGAAGGCCAGCATGTCGGCAACGAGGCCCTCGAGGTGCTTGAGGCGCTTGACGATCCGGGTCGCGATCTCGCGCCGGTCGTCGTCGCTGACGCCGTCGAGACCGAGGCGCGAGGCATAGAGGAGCGCGGCCGAGAGCGGCGTGCGCACGTCGTGCGCGAGCCGGGCCGCCATCTCGCCGAGCGTCGCGAGCCGTTCCTGGCGCAGGCGCTCGAGACGCGCTTCGGCGAGCTCGGCATTCAGGCGTGCCACCTGCGTCTCGAGATCGCGGTAGGACGCCTCCAGTGCGCCCGACAGCGTGTTGAATGCCTGGAAGGCATCGGTCAGCTTTGATTCATCCAGCATGGCAGCCATGGCGAGGTTCCAGAGACACCGTTCCGCCAGAGATAGAGCAAGTTCTGTGCCGCCCGGTCTCTCTCGATAAATCAGGGAGTTAGGATCGCGCTCCGCGCGTCTCGTCAATTTCCCGGCGCGTGAGGCTCCGCGCGCGCGGCGTTAGGCGTCGGTGCGCTGACGCCTCAGGCGACGTCGGCGGTCGCGAGGCGGTACTTCTTCAGCTTCTCGACCAGCGTCGTGCGCTGCATGCCGAGGAGTCGCGCAGCGCCCGCGACCGCCCCGTCCGCGCGCGCGAGCGCCTCGCGGATGAAGCGCTGCTCGAGCTGCGTCAGGTGGTCCTTGAGATCAAAGCCATCGAGCGGGATCGCGCCGCCCGTCGGTGCCGGCAGGCGCGTGACGGTGCTCGGCGCCGGCCGGTAGCGCTCCGGCAGGTCGTGGACGTCGACCGTGCGACCGCCGTGCAGGATCACGAGGCGCTCGAGCAGGTTCGCGAGCTCGCGGACGTTGCCGGGCCAGCCGTAATTCTCGAGCGCATCGAGCGCGCGCGGCGTGAGCGCAATCCGGGTGCCGGTGAGGCGTTCGAGCCGCGTCAGGAGCTGCTCCGTCAGCGCCGCAAGGTCCTCGGTGCGGTCGGCGAGCCTTGGCATCTGGATCGGGAACACGTTCAGGCGGTAGTAGAGATCCTCGCGGAACTGCCCCGCCGCGAGCGCGGCCTCGAGGTTGCGGTGGGTCGCGGCGATGATGCGCACGTCCGCGCGGAGCGTGCGGTTGCCGCCGACGCGCTCGAAGGTGCGTTCCTGCAGCACGCGCAAGAGCTTCACCTGCATGTGCAGGCTCATGTCGCCGATCTCGTCGAGGAAGAGCGTGCCGCCGGCGGCGAGCTCGAAGCGCCCGACGCGAGCGGCGATGGCACCCGTGAAGGCGCCCTTCTCGTGGCCGAAGAGCTCGCTCTCGAGCAGATCCGCCGGGATCGCGCCGCAGTTGACCGGCACGAACGGCTTGCCCGCGCGCGCCGAGAGCTCGTGCACGTGGCGAGCGACCATTTCCTTGCCGGTGCCGGACTCACCCAGCACCAGCACGTTCGTGTCGAAGGGCGCGACCTGCTCGACGAGCCGGTGCACGGCGCGCACCCCCGCGGAAGTCCCGCTCGGCCGGAACATCGACAGAAGCGGTGGAACCACGTGCGGCCGGGCCGCGAGGCGCGCCGCCTCGGCGAGCGCGGTGGCGAGCT
>CAYNCY010000007.1:3042-21239 GCA_964395195.1 uncultured Steroidobacteraceae bacterium | reverse complement strand
CGACGTTGGTGTTCTGGAACTTGTCGGTGATCACGACGCCGTCGTCGTAGAGCGCGACCCCGGCACGCCCGAGGTCGAGGGCGGCGCTCTCGGGCTGCCGCCCGATCGCCCAGAGGACGGTGTCGAAGCCATCGAACGTGCGCCCGTCGGCGAGCTCGAGTTCGGTACCGGTCGCGGTCTTCCTGAGGAGCGCCGGCACCGCGTTCGACTCGACGGTGATGCCGTCGGAGTGCATCGCGCGCGCGAGCGCGCTCGAGAGCATGAGATCGAAGCTCCGGAGCACGCGATCCTGGCGGCAGAAGAGCGTGACGCTCGCGCCGAGCGCGGCGAGGATGCCCGCGAGCTCGACCGCGACGTAGCCGCTACCGATGACCGCGATGCGCCCGGGGCGCTCCTCGAGCGCGAAGAAGCCGTCCGAGGTGATGCCGAGATGGGCGCCCGGGATCGAGGGGACCGTCGGCGCGCCGCCGGTCGCGATCGTGATGTGGGGCGCCGTCAGCACCTCGCCGCCCACCGTCACGGTCTGCGCATCGAGGAAGCGCGCGGTGCCGTCGAGCCAGTCGACCTTCTTCTTCGCGAGGTTGGCGGCATAGATGCCGTTGAGGCGCGCGATGTAGGCCTCGCGCGCGGTCCTGAGCTTCAGCCAGTCGTGGCCCGCGACGGTGAGATCGAAGCCGTAGCCGCTCGCCTCGATGGCGGCGTGCGCGAGCGTCGCGGCGGTCCACATGATCTTCTTGGGCACGCAGCCCGCGTTCACGCAGGTGCCGCCGAGGCGACCGGGCTGGATCACGGCGACGCGGGCGCCGTACTCGGCCGCGCGCTGCGCGGTCGCGAGGCCGCCGCTGCCGCCGCCGATGGCGATGTAATCGTAGTGGATGGGCATGGGGGTGCGTGCGCTCGGGGGCACGACATCATAATCCCGGGCCGCCGCGCGTGCTCTGGTAGGATTTGGGCGATGTCAGCACACGAGGCGGCACCGATGGCGAATCCGCTCTTGGCGGCCACGGGACTGCCCGACTACCGAGCGATCAGCGCCCGCGACGCCGAGCCCGCGATCCGTCACCAGCTCGCGGCCAACCGCGCGCGGCTCCGGGAGCTCCTCGCGCTCCCGACACCCACCTTCGCGACGCTGGTGGTCCCCTTCGAGGAACTCCAGCATCGCCTGAATCGCGTGTTCGCGCCGATCGCCCACTTGAATGCGGTCGCGAACTCCGACGAGCTGCGGACGGCCTACAACGTCTGCCTGCCGCTCCTCGCCGAGTACCAGACCGAGGTCGGCCAGAACGAGCCGCTCGCCCGCGCCTACGAGGCGATCCGCGAGCGCGACGGCGCCGCGCTCGGCGCCGCGGAGCGCAAGGTCCTCGAGTTCGCCCTGCGGGAGTTCCGGCTCGCGGGAGTCAGGCTTCCGGGGGCGGAGCAGGCGCGCTTCAAGGCGCTGATGCAGGACCTCGCGCGGCTGCAGTCGAAGTTCGAGGAGCAGGTGCTCGATGCGACGCGCGCCTGGTCGCGCACCGTCACGGACGCCGCCCTGCTCGCCGGGGTGCCGGAGCACGTGACGCTGCGCGCGGCGGCCGAGGCCAAGGGGCGCGGCATCGAGGGCTGGTACCTGACGCTCGACCAGCCGACGTACCTCGCGATCGTGACGCACGCCCACGATTCGGGCCTCCGGCGCGAGTTCTACGAGGCGTGGGTGACGCGCGCCTCGGATCGCGGCCCGCTCGCCGGGCGCTTCGACAACGGTCCCGTGATCACCGAGATCCTGCGGCTCCGCCACGAGGCGGCGCGGCTCCTCGGGTTCGACAACTTCGCCGGGCTCTCGCTCGCGACCAAGATGGCGGGCACGGTGCCGGGCGTCATCGGCTTCCTCGAGGACCTCGCGCGAAACTACGTGCCGGCGGCGCGGCGCGAGTTCGGCGAGCTCGAGGCCTTCGCCGGCCGCTCGCTCGCGGCCTGGGACGTCGCCTACTACGCCGAGAAGCTGCAGCAGGAACGGCACTCGGTGTCGGAGGAGCAGCTCCGCCCCTGGTTCCCGCTGCCGCGCGTGCTCGCGGGACTCTTCGAGATCGCGCGACGCCTGTACGGCATCGAGATCCGGGAGAAGACCGGCATCGCGGTCTGGCACGAGGACGTGCGGTTCTACGAGATCAGGGGCGCGGACGGGGCGCGCATCGGCGGCTTCTACGCGGACCTGTACGCGCGCGAACGCAAGCGCGCGGGCGCCTGGATGGGCGAGGTCACGGTCAGGAAGCGTCTCGCGGGCGCGGCCGAGGAGCCGATCGCGAACCTCGTCTGCAATTTCGCGCCTCCCGCGCCCGGCGAGCCCGCGCTTCTCACGCACTCGGACGTCGTGACGCTCTTCCACGAGTTCGGGCATTCGCTCCACCACCTCCTGACCCGCATCGACTACCCGAGCCTCGCCGGCATCAACGGCGTGCCGTGGGACGCGGTTGAGCTGCCGAGCCAGCTGATGGAGCAGTGGGCGTGGCGGGCCGAGGTGCTGCCGCTCGTCTCCCAGCACGTCGTCGATGGCACGGCGCTGCCGAAGGAACTGCTGGCGCGGCTGTTGGGCACCCGCACCTTCCACGCCGGGCTCGCGGCGGCGCGCCAGCTCGAGTACGCGCTCTTTGATTTCCGGCTGCACTCGGGGACGGCGAGCGCGAACGCCGACGACCTCGCAGGGATCATTGCCGAGGTGCGCGCCCAGGTCGGCGCGATACCGGCGCCGGAATTCAACCGCTTCGCCCACAGCTTCATGCACGTGTTCTCGGGCGCCTATGCCGCGGGCTACTACAGCTACAAGTGGGCCGAGGTGCTCGCGGCCGATGCCTTCGCCGCGTTCGCGGAGTCGGGCGTGTTCGATGCCCCGACCGCGCGGCGCTTCCTCGACGAGGTGCTCTCGCAGGGCGGGCGCTGCGACCAGATGGAGGCGTTCGTGGCGTTCCGCGGGCATCGCCCCGACGTGCAGCCGCTCCTTCGGCAGGACGGCATCCTGCAATGACGGCCGGCGTCTTCAATCTCGCGACGTGGAACGTCAATTCGCTGCGCGTCCGTATCCCGCACCTCGAGGCGTGGCTCGCGACCACGGGGATCGATGCGCTCGCGCTCCAGGAGACGAAGCTCCAGGACGCGGAGTTTCCGGGCAGCGAGGTCGAGCGGCTGGGGCTGGCCGGTGTCTGGCACGGACAGAAGACCTACAACGGCGTCGCGCTCCTCGCGCGGACGCCCGTGACGGACGTGGTGCGCGCCATGCCCGGGTTCGAGGATCCGCAGGCCCGTGTCATTGCGGGCACGGTCGCCGGGGTGCGCATCGTCGATGTGTACGTCCCGAACGGGCAGAGCGTCGGTTCCGAGAAATACGAGTACAAGCTGCGCTGGTTCGCGGCATTGCGGGAATACCTGAAGGAAGCACTCAAAACGCACGAGAAGCTCGTAGTGCTCGGTGACTTCAACGTCGCTCCCGAGGATCGCGACGTGCACGACCCGAAGGCCTGGGAGGGGCAGGTGCTCGTGAGTCCGTCGGAGCGCGCGGCGCTCGCCGAGCTCACCGGGCTTGGATTTGTCGACGTATTCCGTCGTTTCGAGCAGGCCGAGAAGAGCTTCAGCTGGTGGGACTACCGGGCGGCCGGATTTCGCCGGAACGCAGGTCTCAGAATCGACCTGATCCTCGCGAACCCCGCGCTCGCGGCACGCTGCACGGGCTGCCGGATCGACGTGGGTCCGAGGCGCGCGGAACGCCCCTCCGATCACACGCCGGTGATCGCCTCGTTTGACTTATCAGCCTGACATATAGCTGAGGTTTTGGCCCGTTATGAGGCCCGGCCGCTATCGGAGCCGTTGAATTTGCGCATAGACTCTGCTGGCTATGATGAACGCCACCGCCGTGCGACCGCAGTATTCGCGCCACCGGCGCAATGACTTCGACGTCACCAACACCGTCCAGGTGAGCTCGACCGCCGCGGTGACCCGGGCCGTCGAGGACCTCTTCGCCGCCGAGTGGCCGGGCGAGTCCTTTGCCCCGATGGCGACGGCGCTGTCGACCTTCGACCTCCTCTTCACGGGCAGGCTCCCGGGCTACAAGGGCGTCGACACCGTCTACCACGACCGCCAGCACACGCTCGACGTCGTGCTCGCGATGGCGCGGCTCCTGGTCGGCTACGAGCGTTCGGTCGCCGCCGAGCAGCGCCTCGGGTTCTCGCGCGCCGCGATGGGGCTCGTGAGCGCGGTCTTCCACGACGCGGGCTACATCCGCGAGAGCGCCGACACGATCAAGAACGGTGCCGAGTACACGAGCTCGCACGTCACCCGCTCGGCGCGCTTCATGTCGCGCTTCATGCCGACCATCGGCATGGCCGACTGGGTGCCGGTCGCGACGCGCATCGTGCACTTCACGGGCTACGAGATTCCGCTCGCTGCCATCGAGGTCGACGACTGGCGCGACCGCAAGGTCGGGCACCTGCTCGGTACCGCGGACCTGATCGCGCAGATGGCCGATCGCTGCTACCTCGAGAAGTGCCGCGACCGCCTGTACCCGGAGTTCGTGCTCGCGGGTGTCGCGACGGGCCGGGCCGATGACGGCTCGCTGCGGGTCCGCTACGGCTCGGGGCTCGACCTCTTGAGGCAGACGCCCGACTTCGTGCGCCAGGTGATGCGCGAGCGCCTCGATGGCGAGTTCGGCGCGGCGTACCACTACGTCGAGCACCTGTTCGAGGGCCAGAATCCCTACATGCTGGCGATCCAGCAACACCTCGTGTTCCTGCGCCAGGTGCTGCGCACGGACAACTGGCCGCTGCTGCGCCGCAATCCGCCCTGCTTCACCTTCGATCCGAATCCGCTCCCGAACGTGCGCCAGCTGATGCTCGGTCACCTGCGCGAGCTGTGGGGACGGAATTGACCCGAGCGGCGACGCCGCTCACGGCACTCCTCCTCGGCAAGCGCGCGTTCATCACCGGCGGTGGCAGCGGACTCGGCCTCGCCTTCGCAGAGCTCCTCGCGCGCGATGGCTGGACGCTCGCCCTGCTCGATCGCGACAGCGCACGCCTCGCCGCCGCCGCGACGCACCTGAAGGATCTCGGCGCGCGTGCGGTGGTCACGTACGCCACGGACGTCACCGACGAAACCGCCTTTGGCGCGGCGATCGCGGAGTTCGCGACGCGCGTCGGCGGGCTCGAGCTCATGATCAATAACGCCGGCGTCGCCGTCGCGGGCGACGTCGAGGCGACGCCAGCGGCGGACTGGCGCTGGGCACTCGAGATCAATGTCGTCGGCGTGGCGATCGGTTGCCGCGCGGCGCTCCCCTTTCTCAGGGCCGCGCCAGCTGCGTGCCTCCTCAACATCGCGAGCGCCGCGGCATTCGCCTCCGCCGCCTCGATGTCGGCGTACAACGCCTCGAAAGCGGCGGTGGTCGCGCTCTCGGAGACCCTCGTGCAGGAACTCGCGGAAACGAAGGTGCACGTCGCGGTCGCGATGCCGGGCTTCTTCCCGACGCGGCTCCTCGAGGATGCGCGGGCACCGGCGACGGCGCTCGGCAGCGCACGCAAGCTCATGAAGTCGAGCTCCTACAGCGCCGACCGTGCGGCCGCGGACATGCTCGCCGCCTGCGCCGCCGGCCGGTTCTACATCGTGCTGCCGGCCAACTACGTGAAGCTGTGGCACTTCAAGCGCTTCCTGCCGAAGCTGTTCATGGGATTTCTGCTGCGCACGCGCCGGCGTGCGCTCGCGCGGCACCGCTCAGCGCTTTAGTCGCGGCGCGGGATCGACGCTGCGCACGTAGCGCACGTAGATCTTGGGCAGCGCCCGGACGAGCGCCGTCTTGCCTTCGATCGCGGACTCCGCGATCGCATCCCGGATGGTCGAGAGGCGCAGGCGCTTGGAGGCTTCGCGCGCGGTCGGCGCGTGGCTCAGGTGCCAGGGCTCGGGCGCGACGCCACCGCGATCGGTGCGGTACGGCCGGTAGAAGCCGAAGCGCGCCATGTTCGCATCGAGCCACGCGTTGAGCTTCGCGAACGGGCCGCCCGCCGCGTACTCATCGGGCTCGAGCCGGAGGCGATAGCCGGGCGCAACGGCCGCGCGATCAAACACGTCGAAATCCGTCCCCCAGTGATGGCGACTGCCGCCGGGCGGCGCCGACCAGGCGAGGATCGCCGCGACGCGCCGTGCGCTCGTGAGGCGCGCCGCCTCGAGCGTGCGGCCGGCGCGGTCGTTCAGGACACGGACTCCCGTCCACTTCTCGTTCCAGATGCGCACCTGGGTGTCGAAGTCGCGGAAGGTCGAGGCGAGCGCGAGGTCGATCCCCGCGCGGCCGGCCGCGGCGTGGAGCGCACGCAGCGGTTTGACGATGTTCGAGTGCACGACGCCTTTGGGCTCCCCGATTTCGACCACGTGGCGTCGCGTACGACCCGTGAGCTCGAGGGGGCCGAAGGAAGGCCGAGGACTCAAGGGGTGCCTGCCACAACGGCGCTGGAGGGTCCTGGGCGGTGTTGCGCCGCAACATCCGGGTACCGGAAGCCCTGATTCGTTGTAATGGAGAACCCTGATGTCGGTGAACTAAGTCGCATTTTGACTACTGGGATCCAAGGGCCGTCTATATGATGCAGTGCATGCGGCTGACCGGTCCAATCCGCTCCAGATACCGCACCGCGCTGGTGGCCGGTCTCGCCCTCGTCGTCATCACGGGGGTGCCGCTCCTCATTTCCGCCGTGTCCGCCGCCGAAGGCACGATCTTCGATCACCTCGCGCTGCTCGCGAGCGTTGCGGCCACGTGTCTCCTCCTCGGCGCCCTCGCGGCGGTGCTGCTGGTCAGGCGCCTGCGTCGCCCGATCCAGTCGCTCGTCGGCACGCTCGAGCAGTTGGGCGCCGGCGACTACACGCAGCCGGTCGCGGCCGCGACGCAACTCGAGTTCGCGGAGCTCTCCGAGGCGGTCGAGCGCATGCGCGAGAAGCTGCGCCAGACGACGATCACCAAGAACTACCTCGACGTCGTGCTCAACAGCATGACCGACGCCGTGCTCGTCACGACCCCGGACGGCCACATCACGCGCGCCAACGAGGCGGCGGTGCAGCTCTTCGGCTGGTCCGAGCCCGAGCTCGCGGGTCGTGACATCGGCTCGCTCCTCTCGGCGGACGAGCGCCGCAACTTCGTGCTGCAGCGCGCGGTCCACGAGACGCGCGAGTTCCTGATCAAGACGCGAAGCGGCGAGTCGGTGCCGGTGTCGGTGTCGGGTTCGACCATCGTCGATGATCACGCCAAGGACCCGGGCACCGAGTCACTCCCGGCCGCGCGCTTCGAGGGCTGCATCTTCGTCGCCCACAACATCACCGAGCGCAAGCGCGCCGAGCGGCGCATCCGCTACCTCGCGCGCTACGACACGCTGACCAAGATCCCGAACCGGATGCAGTTCCAGCACCTCTTGCAGCAGGCGATCGCGCGGGCGCATCGCGGCGGCAAGGGACTCGCGCTCATGTATCTCGACCTCGACCGCTTCAAGGACGTCAACGACACCTTCGGTCACTCGGCCGGCGATCGCACGCTCGAGATCCTGAGCGAGCGCCTGACGCGCGTGGTGCCGAAGGGTGCCGTGGTCGGCCGGCTCGCCGGGGACGAGTTCGCGGTGTTCGTCGAGAACCTGGAGTCGGGCGTCGATCCGCGACCTTCGCTTGCCGCGGTCGCGCGCCAGCTCCTCGATGACGTCAGCCGCGCGTTCTTCCTGAACGACACCGAGGTGTACCTGACGCTCTCGATCGGCATCGCGATCTGCCCGGACGATGCCAGCAACACGATCGACCTGATCAGGAACGCCGACGCGGCGATGTACCACTCGAAGCAGGGCGGCGGCAGCAACTACACGTTCTACGTCCCCGAGATGAACGCGGCGGCGGTCGAGCGCCTGATCCTGAAGAGCAAGCTGCGCCGTTCGCTCGAGCGCGACGAGTTCGTGATCCTGTACCAGCCGAAGGTCGACCTGACGACCGGGCGGCTGGCGGGCGCGGAGGCGCTGCTGCGCTGGCGCCTGCCGGGTCACGGCGACATCCCGCCCTCGTACTTCATCCCGCTCGCGGAATCGACCAACCTGATCCTGCCGATCGGCGAGTGGGTGCTCAGGCGCGTCTGCACCGACTACCGCCGCTGGACCGATCGCGTGCCGAACCCGGGCCGCGTCTCGATCAACCTGTCGCTCAAGCAATTGCAGCAGGCGAGCTTCATCACGCGCTTCGCCTCCGTGTTCCGCGAGCTCGGCGTCGCCCCGGAATGCCTCGAGCTCGAGATCACCGAGACGACGCTCATGTCGAACGCGCCGCGCACGGTCAAGATGCTGAGCGAACTGCACGACCTCGGCATCAAGCTCTCGATCGATGACTTCGGCACCGGCTACTCGTCGCTCTCGGCGCTGCAGCAGTTGCCCGTCGAGACCCTGAAGATCGACCAGTCCTTCGTCCGCAAGGCCGCGTTCGATCACGAGGATGCGACGCTCGTCAAAACCATCATCGAGATGGGCCGCAACCTCGACATGGAAGTCGTCGCCGAGGGCGTCGAGACGCGCGAGCAGCTCGAGTTCCTGCGCGCCCGCGGCTGCCACTACGCGCAAGGCCGGCTGTTCGGGGAGCCGATGACGGCGGAAGCCCTCCTCGAGCTCATGGAAGCGCAGGAGCGCGGCCAGAGCATGCTGCCCGTCGTCGAGCGCCGCCACGGCGCGCCCCGCGCCGCCAGCTGACCTCAAGGCCGCTCGCGGCGCCCGTCGCCGCCCGGTAGGATGCGCCCCGGTCTCCCGGGTCGCCGCCGATGCTCACCCTCCGTAACGTCACGCTGCGCCGCGGCCCGCGCGCGCTCTTCGCCGATGCGACGCTCAGCCTCTTCGCCGGCGAGAAGGTCGGCGTCGTCGGCCCGAACGGCGCCGGCAAGTCGAGCCTGTTCGCGCTCCTCAAGGGCGAGCTCGGCGCCGATGCGGGTGACGTCGGCATCCAGTCGGGCCACGTGCTCGCGAGCGTCGCGCAGGACGTCGCACCGGACCCGCGTGCCGCGGTCGAGTTCGTGCTCGATGGCGACGTCGAGCTGCGCGCCATCGAGCGCGAGGTCGCGGCCGCGAGCGAGGCGCACGACGGCGTCAGGCTCGGCGCCGCGCACGCGCGCCTCGAGGCGGCCGATGGCTACAGCGCCCGGAGCCGCGCGGCGCGCCTGCTCGCCGGACTCGGCTTCGATGCGCAGGGCATCGAGCGCGCCGTCGCCGAGTACTCCGGCGGCTGGCAGCGCCGGCTCGCGCTCGCGCAGGCGCTGATGGCGCGCTCGGACATCCTCTTGCTCGATGAGCCGACCAACCACCTCGACCTCGACGCGGTGCTCTGGCTCGAGGAGTGGCTGCGCGCGTACCCGGGGACGCTGCTCGTGATCGCGCACGACCGGGAGTTCCTCGATCGCGTGGTGACGCGCATCGTCTCGATCGAGCGCGAGCGGGTCGAGAGCTACGCGGGCAACTACTCGGACTTCGAGCGCGAGCGCGCGCAGCGTCTCGCGCAGCAGCAATCCGCGTTCGACCGCCAGCAGCGCGAGATCCACCACGTGCAGGACTTCGTGCGGCGCTTTCGTGCCAAGGCGAGCAAGGCGCGCCAGGCGCAGAGCCGCTTGAAGCAGCTCGAGCGCATGGAACTCATTGCCCCCGCGCACGTCGACTCGCCGTTCAGCTTCGAGTTTCGGACCCCGGCGAAGCTGCCTCGCCCGCTCCTCACCCTCGATCGCGCGAGCGCGGGCTACGACGGACGGCGCGTGCTCGAGAGCGTGTCGCTCGGCCTTGCGCCCGGCGATCGCGTCGGGCTGCTCGGGCGGAACGGCGCCGGCAAGTCGACGTTGACGCGCACGCTCGCCGGCGTCCAGCCGCTCCTCGCGGGCGGGCGCATCGCGGCGCAGGACCTCGCGATCGGCTACTTCGCGCAGCACCAGCTCGAGCAGCTCGATGAACGGGCGAGCCCGATCGAGCACCTGCAGCGCCTCGGGGGCGAGGCGCTCGCGCGCGGCACCGAGGAGGAGCAGCGCACGTTCCTCGGGGGGTTTGGCTTCACCGGGGATCGCGTGTTCGAGCCGGTGGCGCCCTTCTCGGGCGGCGAGAAGGCGCGCCTCGTGCTGGCGCTCATCGTCTCGCGGCGCCCGAACCTGCTCCTGCTCGATGAGCCGACCAACCACCTCGACCTCGAGATGCGCCACGCGCTCGGGATGGCGCTGCTCGAGTTCGAGGGCGCGATCGTGCTCGTCTCGCACGATCGCTACCTGCTTCGGCTCGTCGCGGACCAGCTCTGGCTCGTCGCCGACGGTGCCGCCCGTCCCTTCGAGGGTGATCTCGAGGACTACGCCGAGTGGCTGAGGGCGAGCGCCGCGAAGGAGGCCGAGCCGCCGGCCGCGGCGCGCGGGGAGCTCGGACCGAAGGAACGAAAGCGGCTCGAGGCGGAACGGCGCCAGCGGCTGAGTCCGCTGCGCGCCGAGCTCGCGCGCGCCGATGCGGAGGTCGAGCGGCTCGCGGCCGAGTCGGCGCGGGTCGAGGCGGCGCTCGCGCTGCCCGAGACCTACCTCCCGGCCGCCCGCGCGGAACTCGCGACGCTGCTCGCCGCCCGCACGGACCTGACGCGCGCGACGCGCGCGGCGGAAGAGGCTTGGCTCGAGGCATCGGAGCGCCTCGAGCGCGCCGAGCGCGCCGAGCGCGATTGAGCGGGCGCAGCTAGCGAGCGGCGGGCTCGGGCCCCGAGTGCGCGGCGGTGTTGATCGCGCCGATCATCTGGGTCGCCGCCTTTGCGTACGCGCTCTCGAACGCGGCCGTGACGTCGCGCTGGCGGTCGGCCCCGGCACGCACCTCGGCACTTCCCTCGACGATCGCGAGCATGCGGCGCTCGTTCACGAGCCCGAGCTCGCCGCGCAGGTGCACGCGCACGGTCGGCGGCCCACCGCCACCGGAATAATCGGCCTCGAAGGCCTCGATCTCGGGCTGCAGCAGGTACTCCCCGCCAAACGCGCTTCGCTCGGGCACGACCGCCTGCCAGCCTGCCGAGCCACGCAGGCCCGCGATCAGCAGCGAGCTCACGAGCTCCGGGAGCGGCGCGCTCCAGCGGCTGCCGCCGTACGCATCGAGCCGGCGGTCCGCGAGCGTGACCGCGATGCGGTCGGTGGCGAGTCCCGGGCGCGTGCGTGGGCGCGCAACAATCAAGGTCGCGGGGAGCCGGCTGGCAGCGGGCTCGGGCGTGGGTGCCCTGAGCTCGTACACCGTCGGCATCACCTCGGTCGTCTTGAAGAGGCTGCCGCAGCCCGCGAGGAGCACGAGGACCGGGATGGCGAGGCTTGAGGTCTTCATCGCGGAATCTCCACGCCCGGCAGCGGATGCTCGTAGAGGAGCCGCGAGGGGTTCTCGCGGAGGCTGCGCGCGAGGTCACGCACCTCGTTGGCCGCTTCGCGGCTGTCGTGCAGGAGACCCTCGAGCTCATCGAGACCGGGGCCCGCGAACTTGTCGAGGTCGCGTTCGTGACGTGCGACGAGCCCGTCGACGCGACTGCTCAACGTCGCGAGGTGATCGGAGACCTCACGCAGGTGCGTCGCGGCCGTGCCGAGCTCCGGTCCCGCCTGCGTGATCAGCCTGTTGGCGTTGACCGCGACGCCGTTCGCCTCGGCGATCGCGGCCCTCAACTCCGTCACGAGGCGGGCGGCGTCGCGCGCGGCGCCGGGGAGCGGCTCCGTTGCGGCGCGGACGCTCGCGAGCGACTGCTTGATCGCGCTCAGGTTCTGGTCTCCCAGCAGGTCGTTGAGGCGCTTGGTCACCCGGGTGGCGTCGGCCACGAGCTCGGGGAGGCCGCTGACGAAGAGGTCGAAGTCCGAGCGCACCGAACGGATCACCGGATAGTCCTGGCTCGGCACCTCGGGCGTCTCGTTGACGGCATTGAGAGCGGCCTGCGACAGGTCGATGAAGAGGAGTCCCGTGACACCCTGCGTCGTCAGGCGCGCCAGCGTGTCGTGGGTGATCGGGGTCGCCTTGTCGACATCGATGATCGCCTCGACGCGATCGGCGGCGCGGCGGTCGAGGCGGATGCGGGCGACGCGCCCGACGTTGACGCCGAGGTAGCGCACGGTGCTCCCTTCGGAGAGGCCGCTGACGCTGCCGGAGAAATACACCTCGTAGCGCTGGTACTCGCGTCGCTCGTGGGTGTTCGTGTACCAGAGCACGAACACCGTCGCCATCGCGAACACGACGATCACGAAGGCCCCGACCGCCACGTAGTTGGCATCGCGATCCATCATTGCCTCCCGGCCGGCCGCGGCGCGGCGGCCGCCAGCCGCCCACGCGGACCGTGAAAGTACTCCCGTATCCACGGATGCGGGTTCTGCACGATGCCCTCCAGCGTATCCGAGATCATGTGCCGATCGACGATGACACCGACCCGGTTGCAGGTCCGGTAGATGGTATCGAGATCGTGGGTGACCATCACCACCGTCAGGTGCAAGGAGCGCTGCAGGAACAGGAGAAGCTCGTCGAACTGCCCCGCCGCGATCGGATCGAGGCCCGAGGTCGGCTCGTCGAGGAAGAGGAGCGGCGGGTCGAGCGCGAGCGCGCGGGCGAGCGCGACGCGCTTGGTCATCCCGCCCGAGAGCTCTGCGGGGTACTTGGTCGCGGTCTCCGACGGGAGCCCGACGAGGCGGAGCTTGAGGTCGGCGAGGCCATCGAGCACCGCCGGCGGCAGCTGCGCGGTCTCGAGCAGCGGCAGCTGCACGTTCTCGGCCACGGTGAGGGAGCTGAAGAGCGCGCCCTGCTGGAACGTGACCCCGTAGCCGCGCTTGAGGCGCCGCAGCTGCGCGCCGTGCAGGCGGCTGAGATCGTGACCCTCGATCTCGACGGTGCCCGCGCGCGGGATCTGGAGGCCGAGGATGGTCCGCAGCAGCACCGACTTGCCGCTGCCCGAGCCCCCGACGATGCCGAAGATCTCGCCGCGGTGGACGTCCATGTCGAGGCCGTCGTGCACGACCTGCGAGCGGAACCGGTTGACGATGCCGCGGACGACGACGACCGAATCGGGGTTGGCGGCCATCAGAAGTCGAGGTTCCAGTAGATGACCGCGAAGATCGCATCGACCAGCAGCACCGTGAAGATCGACTCGACCACGGCGACCGTCGTCAGGCGCCCGAGCTCGCGCGAGGAGTCGCGCACCTGGATGCCGCGGAACGTGCCGATCATCGCGATCACGAACGCGAACACCGGGGCCTTGAGGAGCCCTGCCCAGAACGTCGTCGGCGCGATCGACTCCTGCATGCGCACCACGAACTGGTTGAAGGGGATGTCGAGCACGAGCCAGGAGAGCACCGCGCCGCCCGCGAGTCCCATCGCGTCCGCGATCACGGTCAGGAGCGGGAGCGCGATCATGAGACCGAGCACGCGCGGCAGCACCAGCACCTCGACGACGTTGAGGCCGATGGCCCTGAGTGCATCGATCTCCTCGTTGAGGCGCATCACGCCGATCTCGGCCGCGAACGCACTCCCCGACCGCCCCGCCACGATGATCGCGGTCAGGAGCACGCCGAGCTCGCGGAGCACCGACAGCGTCACGAGGTCGACGACGTAGACCTCCCCGCCCACCTGCCTAAGTTCCTCGGCGCCGATGTAGGCGACGATCACGCTGATCAGGAACGCGATCAGCGCGACGATTGGAATGGCCTGGATGCCCGTCTCGTAGACGTGCCGGGCGATCGACTTGGCGCGGAGCCGCCGGGGCTCCCGCAACGCGCTCGTGACCACGAGGAAGATGCGACCCAGGAACTCGAGCCCGTCGTGCACCTGGCTGCCCTGGTACACGGTCCAGCGGCCGAGCGCGCCGAGCGGCTCCTCGCGCAGGCGCTCGTGGCTGACGATCGTGTTGCCGTGCTCGCCGAGCAGCGTCGTCGCGAAGGCGAGTACCTCGGGGCGCGGGCCGCGCCAGGTGAGGTGCACGCCGGCGGTGTAGAAGCGGTCCTCGAGGTGGCGGAGGAACCAGGCGCCGGTGAGGTCCAGGCTCTCGATGCCGGCGCCGTCGAGCTCGACCGCGGGACCTTGCGTCTCGAGCCCGTCGATCGCGAGCGAGAGCGCCGCGGCCTCGTCGGCGCACCAGCGCCCGCTCGCGGTCAGCGCGCGGGTGCCGGCGGCGGTCCGTGACTCGAGGAGCATCACCGGGCCCGGGCCTCCGGCCGGGGGCCGGCCGCGACGCGGTGCTGGCGCGCGGGGCCTCGCGCGGTCATCGGCTCTCCAGGGGGCGGGACGGGATCGCGCCATGCTAGCAGGCGACCGCGACCGCGCGTACGCAGCGTTGCCAGAGTGCGCCCGAGCCTCTACTTTGGAGGCCGGACGGGAGGCGCGATGGACCCCAAGGGACTCGGCACGGTGCTGATGCTGCTGGCCGCGGTCGTCGCGGTCGTGGCGGGCGTGAGGCGCCTCAGGCTCCCGCCGATCCTCGGCTACCTCCTCGTCGGCATGGCGCTCGGGCCGCACGCCTTCGGGGTGGTCGATGAGTCCCCGACCACGAGCTTCCTCGCCGAGATCGGCGTCGTGTTCCTCCTCTTCACGCTGGGCCTCGAGTTCTCGCTGCCGCGGATGCTCGCGATGCGGGGCGAGGTGTTCGGGCTCGGCGCGCTGCAGGTGGGCCTCACGACGCTCGGCGCCGCGGGGATCGCCACGCTGAGCGGTGCGCCGCCCGACGTCGCCTTCGTGATGGGCGGCGCGGTCGCGATGTCATCGACCGCGATCGTGCTCCGCCAGCTCACCGAGCAGGCCGAGATCAACCGCACGCACGGCCGGCTGGCGTTCAGCATCCTCCTCTTCCAGGACATCGTGTTCGTGCTCTTCCTCGCCTTCGCGAACGCGATCGTGAGCGCCCACGGCAGCTACTCGGCACCCGACATCGCGATCGCGCTTGCCAAGGCCGCGTTCGCGCTGCTGACCGTGATGCTGGCGGGTCGCTGGCTCGCGCGCCCGCTCTTCTTCGAGATCGCGCACAGCCGCGGGCAGGAGCTCTTTACGCTCGCCGTGCTGCTCGTCGCCCTCGGCGCCGCGTTCATAACGAACCTGGTCGGACTCTCGCTCGCGCTCGGCGGCTTTCTCGCCGGGCTGCTCCTCGCCGAGACCGAGTACCGCCACCAGGTCGAGGCGGTGATCCGCCCCTTCCGCGACGTGCTGCTCGGCCTCTTCTTCATCACGATCGGCATGCTGCTCGACCTCGGGCTCCTGTTCCGCGAGTTCTGGCTCGTGTCCTCGCTCGTGCTCGGGCTCTACGTGCTGAAATCCGCCGTCGTCGCGCTCGTCGCGCGGCGCTACTGCGACAGCTGGTTCAAATCCCTGCGCGCAGGCCTCGTGGTCGGCACGGGCGGTGAGTTCGGGTTCGCGCTGCTCGCGCTCCTCGTCTCGAGCCGTGCGCCCGGCGCCGCGCTCGTGCAGCCGCTCCTCGCCGCGGTCACGCTCAGCATGGTCGTGTCGCCGTTCGTGATCCGCAACAACAAGCGCATCGCGCGCTGGCTGCTGCGCGAGCGGGGCCCGGCGACGACCGCGATCGCGCGCGAGGCGGCGGCGGATGCGATGCTCGCCCGGCGCGAGCACGTGATCCTCTGCGGCTTCGGCCGCGTCGGGCAGAACGTCGCGCGCGTGCTCGAGCGCCAGGGCCACGAGTTCATCGCGATCGACCTCGACCCCAGCCGGGTGCGGACGGCGCGCCAGGCCGGCGATCCGGTCGTGTTCGGCGACTCGGCGGATGAGCAGGTGCTGCAGTCGGTCGGCCTCGAGGCCGCGAGCGTCATCGTCGTCACCTTTGCCGATGCGAGCGTCGCGGGCGGCATCGTGCGCGCGGTCAGGCGGCTGCGCGCCGAAGTGCCGATACTCGTGCGCACGGCCGATGACAGTCGCCTCGAGGAACTGCGGGCCGCGGGCGCGACCGAGGTCGTGCCCGAGACGTTCGAGGCGAGCCTGATGCTCGTCTCGCACGTGCTCCTCATTCTCGACACGCCGATGGCGACGGTCGTCCGGGAAATCGGCGACATTCGCAGTGAGCGCTACCAGGCGCTGCGCAGCGTGTTCCGGCCGGCGGACAGCGAGCCGCCGGACGGCACGCACGCGACGACGGCGGATGAGCTGCGCACCGTGGTGCTGCCGCCCGGCGCCTGGTCGATCGGGCGCACCCTCGGCGAGGTACGTGGCAGGGGCGCGGAAGTCACGTTCTCGGCGATCCGGCGCGAGGGCATCGTCGGCCGGGATCCGGACGAGTCGACGGTGCTGCGCGAGGGCGACGTCGTGATCGTGTTCGGATCGCCCGAGTCGCTCGAGCACGCGGAGGCGGTGCTGCTCGCCGGCTGAGCGTCAGTGCGCGTGGCGCGGGCGCCCCGTCGGGACGACGGGATCGGGCGTGCAGGCCGCGCACTTGAAGATGACGCGCCACACCGTGTTGCCGGACTCATCCGCGACGAGCAGCGTGCCGTCGGTCGCGACCGCGACCGCGCTCGGCCCCCCGTACACCTGCCCGAGCGAGGCATCCTTGACGAAGCCGGTCAGGAAATCCATCGGCGGCCCGCTCGGCTTGCCGTTCGCGAAGGGCACCGCGACCACCTTGAAGCCGGCGTCGAAGGTGGCGCCGCCGCTCCCCGCGAGCGCGAGGAACGCCGCGCCCCGGTAGTCCTTCGGAAACTGCTCGCGGTGATAGAACACGAGCCCGCGCGGCGTGCTGCCGGGCGGCAGCAGGAGCTCGGGCGCGTGCGGCTTCGCGCCGGGGCTCGCGGCCGGCCAGCCGTAGAACGCCCCGTCGTCGACGTGGGCGAGGAAGTCCGGGGCGCGTCCGCCCGCGGCGAGCGTGCGCTCGGCGACCGTCGCGTAGAGACGGCCGCTGACCGGCTCGAAGGCGAGTGCGAGTGGCTCCCTGAGCCCGCTCGCGACCGCGTGCACGTCGTGACCGTCGGGCCGCGCGCTCAGAATCGTCGCGCGCGCGGACTCGGTGCGATCGCGCGCATCGGCCTCGGCATCGCCGCTCGCGCCGACGCCCGCGAACACGCGTGACTCGTCCGGATTGACCGCGACCGGACGCGCCCAGCGGTCGTGGCCGGCGGCCGAGGGCAGATCGAGCACCGGATGGCACTCGCCGTGCAGCCGTGTCTGGCCGACCAGGAACGGGCAGCTCTCGAGCGCGTCCGAGACGCCGACGAAGAGGCGGTCGCGCCGAAGCGCGAGTCCGACCGGCCGGTTGAGATCGGTGATCAGCGCGAAGCGCTGGTCCGCGACGCCGGCGCCGGTCGAGTCGCGAAGCAGCGTCACGCGGTTCGCGCTCGGGCTCCCCTCCTCGGCGCCGCGAGATTCCGCGACCAGCACGTCGCCGTTCGGCAGCACCAGCAGCGAGCGCGGGCCGTCGAGGCCGCGCGCGAACGCGACGATGCGGAAGTTGAGCGGGACCTTCGGCACGACGCCTTCGGGCCAGCCGACGACCGCAACCGATGCGGGCGGAGCGGCGGCGGCGGCGCCGTCGGGCGCATCGCCCGCCGCGAGTACGCGGCAGGAGACGAGCGTCAGCGTCAACGCGAGCAGTCCTCGCATGGTCCCCTCGAAATGCCAGCGGTGAGTCTGCAACGGCCTCGGGCTCGCGGCAACCCGACGGGCCTTGACCCACTCAGCGCGCGGTGGCGCCGATGGGCCAGTGCCAGCCGACGTGGAACGTGACGTCCGGCGAGTGATCGACCTCGATGTCCTCGACGACGCCGGCCTCGAGGGTGCTGCCCGAGGCGAGGCGGTAGCGCGCGCCGACGGTCATCGCCACCGCGCGGCCGAGGAACTCGAGCGTCGAGTCGCGCACGGCCGAGCCGTGCGCGTCGAACTGCACGATGGCATCGAGGCTCGAAAGCGCGTGCCAGGTGAGCGCGAGCGTGCCGAAGGCGACGCCGTGCGCGAGCGGCAGGTGGGCATCGTTCCCCGGGCGCGAGACACCGGCGCGTCCGTCGAGCGCGAAGCGCGTGCCGAGCGGGCTGCCGGCCTCGAGCCAGAGCGCCGCATCGAGCGAGCCGTTGCCGGTGTTCCGTGCCCGATCGCCGGTCGGTGCCTCGAGGCCCGCCCACAGCGTCACGTGCCGGTCGCCGTCCTCGAAGAGCACGCGGCCTCCCTCGAGCGCAAGGTCACCGAGCGCGGTGCCGCGCGGCACGTCGATCGCGACGCCGGCGGCAGTGGCGTACTCGATCGCGTAGGCGT
>CAYNCY010000007.1:0-2942 GCA_964395195.1 uncultured Steroidobacteraceae bacterium | reverse complement strand
GCGGCATCGCCGACGGGGAGCGGCAGGTAGACGCCGCGGATCAGCGGGTTCTGGTCGCGGACCGCAAGGAGGCCATCCTCGGCGCCAGCCGCGGCCGGCAGCGCGAGGCTGAAGAGGAGCAGGAGTCCCCGTGTCCGCATTCTCGGCTCCGGCGCACCTGGCGCGGAGCCGCAGAATACCAACTTCACTCCCGTCCCGATCAGTACGTCGCGTCGCGGTACCGGCGGATCCAGGCGGCACCGGCGACACAGGCCGCGGCGAAGGCGAGACCGAGCCAGAGGTCGGGCGAGGCCAGGAACTCGCCCGGGATCATGTTGCTCGCGATCGACTGCGGCAGGTGGAGCGACTCATCGCCCACCACGATCTTCGAGGTCAGACGGTCGGAGAAGATGTGCGGCAGGAGCAGGTTGCGCGATGCCGAGAGCACGAGGATGTACTTGGTACCGAACACGATCTTCTCGACCAGCACGAGGCCGAGGTAGCCGAGCGTGAAGTACGCGAACGGCGAGCGCGGGACGGCGACCGAGACCAGGAGGTAGAGCGCCACGAGCGGTGCGTACCAGAGCGCGGCGGTCAGCGGCACGTAGAGGTCGAGGAGCAGCACCTGGCCCCAGACGCCCGGGTGCCACAGGTACGGCACGAGGCCGATGCTGTTCCCGAGCTTCAGGCTCGTGATGATCGCGATGCCGACCTGGGCGATGAACGCGGCGACGGTCGCGACAGCGGGCAGTACCACGAGCGCGGTCACGAGCTTGGCGAGCACCGTCTCGAGGTCGCTGACGGGCAGGGACTTCCAGAAGAGGATGCTGCGGTCGCGCCGCTCGCTGTAGAGCGCATCGAGCGCGTAGAAGAACTGCACGAACAGGACCGTGATGAAGAACGGGGTCGCGATGACGCCGAGCGCACCGCTCGCGACGATCTCGAGCTGCGCCGACGTCGCGCTCGCCATGGCGCGCGTCTCGTTGTCGTCCATGCCGAGCTCGAAGTGGCCCGTCCAGATGCCGGCGACGGCCGCGCCGCCGAGGACAATCGCGAGGCAGATGGCCGGGGCCATCCAGATCGCGCGGGACTCCCACACCTCGCGCTTCAGGAGCCAGAGGAACCTGTTCATGCCGCACCTCCGGACATCTTGGCGACGAAGAGGTCGGCGATCGACGGTTGCCGGACCTCCCCCAGTCGCTCGAGTGCATCGTGGTCCGCGCCTTCGAACAGGAACACGTGCCGCCCGAGGAGCTGTCGCTCATTGAGGGGCTTCAAGGCCCGCGCGGCGTCGGCCTGGTCCGGTGCCGTGACGAGCTGGAAGTAGCGCGTGGCGACGTCGTCCATGCTCGAGTCGAGCACCACCTTGCCGCCGTTGATGAAGATGAGGTCGGTCAGGATGTGCTCGACCTCCTCGACCTGGTGCGTGGTCACGAGGATCGTGCGCTCGGCATCCATGTAGTCGTTCAGCAGGCTGTCGTAGAAGGCCTTGCGCGACAGGATGTCGAGGCCGAGCGTCGGCTCATCGAGCACGAGGAGCTGCGCATCGATCGCCATCACGAGAGCCAAGTGCAGCTGCGTGATCATGCCCTTCGAGAGCTCGCGCACGCGGCTGGTGCGCTTGATCGACGTGCGCGCGAGGAACTGCTCGCAGCGGTCGCGGCGGAAGCGCGGATGGATGCCGGCGACGTAGTCGATCGCCTGGTGGACCCTGAGCCACCGCGGCAGCACCGCGACGTCGGCGATGAAGGAGACTCGCTTGGTGAGCTCGTTGCGGTCGCGGCAGGGGTCGAGGTCCATGACCTTGAGCGAGCCGTCGACCCGGGCGAGCCCGAGGATCGCCTTGAGCGCGGTCGTCTTGCCGGCGCCGTTCGGGCCGATGAGGCCGACGATACGGCCGCTCTCGACGTTGAAGGTGACCCCATCGAGCGCGCGGGTCGCGCCGTAGGTCTTGGTCAGGTTGTTCGCTGCGATCAGAGTGGCCACGGAGTGGCTCCTTGGCGTTTGTCTACGGTGTCGGATCGGAGTCGTCGCCGTCGAGGCCGGCGTCGAGGTCGGGTTCGGGCGTCGCCGGCTTCGCGCTCGGCCGGCGCTCGGGCGAGGCGGCGGGGGCGATGGTGGCGAGCTCATCAAAGGTGAGGCCGAGGCGCTGGATCGTCGCGTAGACGCGCGGCCACTCTTCCTCGAGGAAGCGGGCGCGTTCGTCCTTCATCAGGGCCTTCTTGGCACCCTCGGCGACGTACATGCCGCGTCCGCGGCGCTTCTCGACGAGCAACTCGTCGACCAGCTGCTGGTAGCCCTTGAGCACGGTCAACGGGTTGAGGCGGAAATCGGCCGCGACGTTGCGGACCGACGGCAGCGGATCACCCTCCTTGAGCGTGCCTTCGAGAATCATCGCCACGACTCGATTCCGCAGCTGGCGGTAAATCGGTTGGCTGTCGTTCCAATTGGCGTCCATGGGGGACTCGCTGCCGATATGACGGGCGCTAATCATGGTGATCTGGCGCGATACCGAACTACTCTAGCAGAGCGCTTCCGCGCGCCTCAGCGGGCCGCGACCAGGGTCGCGGTGCCCGCCGTCGCGAAGATCTCGCGATCATCACGCGGCGCGGTCACGACGATCTCGGCGAGGTAGGCCGGGGCGGCGCCGGTGCGACGCGCCTCGACCAGGACGTTGCCGAGGTCGTGAGGCGCGAACACCACCACTTCACCCAGGTCGTTCGGGGCGTGGATCACGACCTCGCCGAGGTCACCGCTGACGACGGGCGCCTGGCCCGACTCGGTGGTCGCCTGGCCGGTGTGCCGGGCATGATTGACGAAACCCGCCGCGCTCGCGCCCGTGACGCCGACGACGGCGACCAGACCCAGAGCCACCACCCAATGCCGCATTTTGCTCGTGAACATGACCGTCTCCTTTCTCTCGTGTCCGTGGAGGCCTTCGCCTCCGGTTAGGGCCCCTTCCC
>CAYNCY010000006.1:0-23625 GCA_964395195.1 uncultured Steroidobacteraceae bacterium | reverse complement strand
CACATCTGCGTGCCGCTCGAAGGTGCCGCCGTGCACATCAACGCGTTCAACTTCCCGGTCTGGGGAATGCTCGAGAAGCTGGCGCCGACGCTGCTCGCCGGCGTACCGGCGATCGTGAAGCCGGCAACCGCGACCTGCTACCTGACGGAAGCCGTCGTACGCCGCATCATCGAATCGCAGATCCTGCCCGAAGGCGCGCTGCAACTCGTGATGGGTGGAGTTGGCGACCTCTTCGATCACCTGACTTGCCAGGATGCGGTTTCGTTCACGGGGTCCGCGGCGACGGCGCAACGCCTCAAAAGCCATCCGGTCGTCGTGCGCGAGGCGGTGCGTTTCCTCGCCGAGACGGACTCGCTCAACTGCTCGATCCTTGCACCGGACGTCATTCCGGCGATGCCCGAGTTCTCGCTGTTCGTGGACGAAGTGGTCCGTGAAATGACCGTCAAGGCCGGGCAGAAGTGCACGGCGATCCGTCGCGCGTTCGTGCCCCGGGCGCTCCTCGGCGACGTGTCGACGGCGCTGAAGGCTGCGCTCGCCAAGGTGACCGTCGGCGACCCCGCTCGGGCTGATATCCGGATGGGACCGCTCGCGAGTACCGAGCAGCGCCGCGAGGTGCTGGCGCGAATCGCGGAGCTGCGCGCCGAGGCGAGCCTCCTGAGCGGCGATCCGACGGCCGCGACGCGTGGCGGATTCGTCGAGCCGGTGCTGCTGCTGTGCGAGTCGCCTGCAACCGCGCGCGCCGTGCACGAGGTCGAGGCTTTTGGCCCGGTCGCGACGTTGATGCCCTATGGAGATGTCGCGGAAGCGATCGCGCTCGCGCGCCGGGGCGGCGGCAGCCTGGTCGCCTCCATCTTTTCGGCAAACGATGCCATCGCAGCCGAACTCGTCCTCGGAATCGCGCCGTTTCACGGCCGCGTGCTGGTGGTCAATCGCCACTGCGCGAAGGAATCGACGGGTCACGGCTCGCCGCTCGCGCCGCTCGTCCACGGCGGCCCCGGGCGCGCCGGCGGCGGTGAGGAGATGGGCGGCATGCGCGGCGTCATGCATTACCTGCAGCGGGTCGCCATTCAAGGATCGCCGGACACGATCGCGGCCGTGACGCGGATGTGGGTGCGGGGTGCCGCCGTCCACCGGCCCGGGCGTCATCCGTTTCGCATCCCGTTCGGCGAGCTCGCGATCGGCGATACGTTCAACTCGGCCGAACGCACGGTCACCGTCGAGGACATCGAGCGCTTCGCGGCGTTGACGGGGGACAACTTCTACGCGCACATGAGCGAGACCGAGGCCGCGCGCAATCCGCTGTTTGGCGGGCGCGTCGCGCACGGCTATTTTCTGATCTCCGCCGCGGCCGGCCTCTTCGTCGATCCTGACTACGGACCGGTGCTCGGCAACTACGGTCTCGACCACCTGCGCTTTGTGAAGCCCGTGAAGCCCGGCGATCGCATCAAGGTGAGGCTGACGTGCAAGCAGAAGCTGCTGCGCCCAGAAAAGGGGTGGGGCGAGGTCACCTGGGACACGGAGATCACGAACGGTGCCGATGACACCGTCGCGTCCTACGACGTCCTGACGATGGTCAGCGTGCACGCCGTACCGGACGCGGCGCCGGCGGCCGCGGGGAGACCGGCATGAGCATCGATCTTGGGCGGTACCGTAGCGAGTTTGCGAGTCTTGGCTTCGATGAGCCCGCGCCCGATGTGCTCGGCATCATCATCGGCAGTGAAAAGAAGCGCAACGCCGCGGACGCGACGACGCACCGCGACCTCGCCCGCGTCTGGCGCGTCATCGACACCGACTCGAGCGTCAAGGCCGTACTCGTCCGGGGCGCCGGCGTCCATTTCTCCGCCGGCGGCGACTTCGGACTGATCGAACGGATGATCGAGGACGAGGCGACGTTGCTGCGCGTCTGGAAAGAGGCGTCCGATCTCGTCTACAACCTCATCAATTGCTCCAAGCCCGTAGTATCCGCGATCCGCGGAACCGCCGTCGGCGCGGGGCTCGCCGTTGCGCTCCTGGCGGATATCTCGGTGGCAGCATCCGACGCGCGCATTCTCGATGGCCATACGCGACTCGGCGTGGCGGCGGGCGATCACGCGGTGATCATCTGGCCTCTGCTGTGCGGGCTCGCCAAGGCACGCTATTACCTGCTGACGAACAAGCCATTGACCGGCGCCGAAGCGGAGCGCATCGGCCTCGTCGCCGTGTGCGTGGAGGACGCGGCCGTGTTCGAGACTGCGCTCGAAGTGTGCCGCGGTCTTGCGGCCGGGAGTGCGAGTGCCATGCGCTTCACGAAATACGCGCTCAACAACTGGCTGCGAATGGCCGGCCCCAACTTCGACACGTCGCTCGCGCTCGAGTTTCTGGGGTTTCGTCTCAGCGATGCGCGCGAGGGGCTCGAGGCCGTGCGCTCCAAGCGCGCTGCGGACTTCCGCGGGCCTGGTCCCGGTTGAGCGTAGCCCCGGCGCGATGCGCGCCGGGGCAGGGATGGAGACCCTCGATGTCGACCACGCAAAGCGCACACCGCCGCGCCGGCCTCGATCCGATCGAATCCGCGAGCCGCGACGAAATCGGCGCGCTGCAGCTCGACAGGCTGCGCTGGTCGCTCGATCACGCCTACCGAAACGTCGCGCACTACCGCAATGCGTTCGACCGAGCCGGCGTCAAGCCGGACGACCTTCGCTCGCTGGATGATCTCAGTCGCTTCCCGTTCCTCGTCAAGAATGACTTGCGCGAGAACTATCCGTTCGGGCTGTTTGCCGTGCCGCGCGAATCCATCGTCCGGATCCATGCATCGAGCGGTACGACTGGTAAGCCGACGGTGGTTGGCTACACGAAGCGGGACATCGACACCTGGGCGGGGCTGGTCGCGCGGTCGATCTACGCCGCCGGCGGCCGGCCCGGGCACATCGTCCACGTCAGCTACGGGTACGGCCTCTTCACGGGGGGACTCGGCGCTCACTACGGAGCCGAGCGGCTCGGCTGCAGCGTCGTGCCGATGTCGGGTGGCCAGACCGAGAAGCAGGTTCAGCTGATTCGCGATTTCCAGCCAGACGTGATCATGGTCACGCCATCCTACATGCTGACGATCGCCGAGGAGTTCGAGCGCCAGGGACTCGATCCCGCGGCCTGCTCGCTCAAGATTGGAATCTTCGGCGCAGAACCCTGGAGCGAGACGCTGCGGCAGGAAATCGAGCGACGAATGGGTATCGATGCCGTCGATATCTACGGGCTGTCGGAGGTCATGGGGCCGGGCGTCGCGAGCGAGTGCGTCGAATCGAAGGACGGCCCGGTGATCTGGGAGGATCATTTCTACCCGGAGATCGTGGATCCGGAGACGGGTGCCGTGCTCCCCGACGGAGCGGAAGGTGAACTCGTGCTGACCTCGCTGACCAAGGAGGGCCTGCCGGTGATCCGCTACCGGACGCGCGACCGAACGCGCCTGCTGGCGCCGACCTCGCGCGGGATGCGCCGGCTCGATCGCATCAACGGTCGTACCGACGACATGTTGATCATCCGCGGCGTCAACGTCTTCCCCAGCCAGGTCGAGGATCTGATACTCAAAGAGGGCGCGTTCGCGCCCGTCTACCTGCTCGAGGTTACCCGCGACGGACACCTCGACGCCTTGACGGTCCACGTCGAACCGGCAGGTGCAATCGCGGATGTATCGGCACGCGGTGCCGCCGCCGAGCGGCTCGCGCACCTCATCAAGGTATCAATCGGAATCTCCGCCCGGGTGCTTGTCGTCGAGCAATCGACGCTCGATCGTTCCACCGGCAAGGCGCGGCGCGTGATCGATCGGCGGCGCGGCTGAATCGGACGCGGCACGCCCCGCGGATCGTGCGCAGTGCATTGACGCGACGGGGGCGGAGGCCCTACCGTTGACCGGCCGCGTGCGCGGCTCTGGTCCCGGGGAATGGTCGTGACGAGTCCAAATATTGCGTTCGTCGACTGGCGCCGTGTCCCTCGGGGGCGCGGGTGATCGATCCTGACGCGGGACTTCTGGTGGTGGCCGGCATCGCGCTCCTCTTCGCGACCGCGAGCTGGCACAAGTGGCGTGCGCTCGATGAATTCGGTGCGATCGTTTCGAACTACCAACTCGCGCCACCCTGGGCGGTGCCGCTGCTCCGCTGGTTCGTGCCCGCGCTCGAACTTGGGCTCGTATTCGCGCTGGCGTTCGGGCCGACTCGCGGGATCGCGAGCGCGATTGCGGCACTTCTCCTGCTCGGGTACGCGGCCGCGATCGCCATCAATCTGCGACGTGCGCGCGTCGATCTTGACTGCGGCTGTGCCGCGCGCCATGCCCGGCGACCGATTGCCAGCTGGATGGTCGCGCGCAATGTACTGCTTGCCGCGTTGCTCGCGCTGGCGGCGCTCCCGTGGGCGCCGCGTCCGCTCGAGGCCGTCGATGGTCTGACTGTCGCTGGCGGGGTCGCGATCGGGGCGCTCCTCTATCTTGCGATCGACGAACTGCTCGGCCAGGTGGTGCCGCGTGCCGCCGCGCTCCGGAGGCCGGCATGACGGCCCTCGTTGTCGCGAACGCGCTCCTGTGGGCGCTCGTGCTCGTGCTGGCGGTCGTTGTCCTTGCGCTCGTGCGCCAGGTCGGTGTTCTACACGAGCGGATCGCACCGGCAGGTGCGCTGATGCTGGCCAAGGGACTCAAGATCGGGGAACTCGCGCCACCGCTCGAGGTCACCGATCTCAACGAGCGGCCTCTGTCGCTCGGTGGTCAGCGCGCGGACGGCCGTAGCACGCTCGTGATGTTCGTCTCGCCGACCTGCCCGGTCTGCAAGACCCTTCTGCCGGTACTGACCGCGAGCCGTCGGTCGGAGCAGGCGTGGCTTGAGATCGTGCTCGCGAGTGACGGCGATCTGGGCGCGCAGCGGGAATTCGTCAAGAACGAGCGCCTCGAGGCGTTCCCGTTCGTCGTCTCGGCGCCGCTTGGCATGGCATATCAGGTGAGTCGCCTGCCATTCGCCGTCCTCGTGGATGAGGCCGGCATCCTGCGCGCCCGCGGGCTCATCAACTCGCGCGAGCACCTCGAGAGCCTGTTCGAGGCCAAGCGCCTCGGCGTCGCCTCGCTCCAGGACTACCTCGAAGCGGGCGGTCGCCGCGGCGCCTGAGCCTGGTCGCGGCGGCGGCGCTAGAACTCGATCTCGAGGCCCATGCACAGCCACTCGGTCAGCGCCCGCATCGCCCGATAGCGGGTGAGCAGCGCGGCGCGCAGACCGGCGCCGGTGACCTCAGCTTCCGTGAGCTCCGCGCTCGCCACGATGTCCTTGCGCTTCAGGTCTTCGAGGAGCGGATGATCGGGAGCGTAGCCGCGCGGCGGCCGTGCGAGGCGCTCCCCGCCCAGCTCGAAGTACCTGGTGAACGACTTCGCGGTCGTGATGCGTTGCCAGCTGCGCGGGTTGTCGATCATGAAGTCGCGCAGGCGCTTTAGCGTCGGCGCCTGCGGATGCCAGATTCCGCCACCGGTGAAGCAGCCGCCTGGTTCGATGTGCAGGTACAGCACCGGCGCGTCGAGGCGACCCATCGCCGCGTTGCCAGCGAGCCCACGGGCCGTCGCCTTGGTGGCGGCGTGAAAGAAACTGATCCCGATGTGCGTCTTGTAGGGCGTCTTGTCCGACGCGAACCGCGTATCGCGGTAGATACGAAAGAGCGAGCCGCCGATGGGCTTCGGGTCCGCGACGAGCTGCGGGCTGATCGCACGGAGCGGCGCAGCCATGTCGGCGATCAGCCGGAGGCTCGGCTCCTTGACGAACTCCTCGTACTGGGCCTTGTGCGCGAGGAACCAGTCACGCTGGTTGTTGCGGGCGAGTGCCCTCAGGAACTTGAAGGTCGCGGGCGTGTAGTACGGCGTCGAAGCAGTGGCCAAGGGTCGCTCCGGAAGCGGTTGGGCGGACGGCGAGCTTGCCCGTTCCGGGGGCCGTCCTACAAGCCGCCAGGCCGCCGCCCCCGATCGCCACCGCAAGAACCGGAGCGCGCCGCGGGCCGCGCGTGCGCAAACTGCCTGCAGTCGTCAGTTCCCGAGGTGTGCCATGACTTTCCGTGTAGTTGCGCTCGATTCCGCCCCGTTCCAGCATCTCTTCGGCCTGAGTGATGCCGCTCTCGCGGGCGCCGGCGTAAAAGCCTATCGCGCTGACCGCGCGCCCGGCTTCCCGTGCCGGGTCTCCCTCAGCGATGCGGAGGTCGGCGCGCGAGTCCTGCTCCTCAACTACGAGCACCTCGCGGTCGACACGCCCTATCGCTCCCGGCATGCGATCTTCGTCCGCGAGGGAGCCGTTCGCGCGGAACCCTCCATTGGCGAGCTCACACCCTACCTGCGCGGGCGACTCCTGTCGGTACGTGCGTTCGACGGCGCAGACATGATGAGCGATGCCGACGTCGTGGATGGCGCCGCGGCGGAGCCGGTCATTGCCCGAATGCTTGCCGATCCTGCCACGTCGTACCTGCACGTCCATTCGGCAAAGCGTGGCTGCTACCTTGCCCGGATCGAGCGCGCGTGAGATCGGCGACCCGGCATTGCTGTGCTAGCCTTGCGCGCCTCTCCCGGCCGCGCGGCAGATTACGTGACGACGATCCTCGCACTGAGCGGCAGTCTGCGCGCCGCCTCGCTCAACTCGATGCTGCTGCGGGCGGCGGCGCGTCTCGCCCCTCCCGGCACGACGGTCGAGCTCTTCACCGATCTCGGCCGCCTGCCGCTCTTCAATGTCGACCTCGAGCCGTCCCCGCCACCGGCCGTGAGCGAGTTGCGGGCCGCGCTTGTGTCCGCCGGCGCGGTACTGATTGCGAGCCCTGAGTACGCGCACGGCGTCAGCGGCGTGATCAAGAACGCGCTTGACTGGATGGTCGGGAACGAGTCGTTCGTCGGGAAGCCCGTCGCGCTCTGGAATACATCGCCCCGTGCGACGATTGCGCAGGCGGCGCTGAGGGAAACGCTCGTGACGATGTCGGCGATCATCGTCGATTCGGCGTGCATCGCCGTGCCCTTGCTCGGCAGTCGCGCGAGCGACTCCTCGATCGTCGCCGACCCCGAGTCGTCCGGTGCGATCACGCGGGCACTCGGCGACCTCGCGCAGTTCGCGGCGGGCGGCTCGGCGCCGGGCTCCCGCAGGGTCTAATCGGCTGGAGCCCGCGCGGCAGTTCCCGCAGAGCTATGCGCGGGGCGCGCTCACGATGATCGTCGCGACCATCTGCGGGTGGATCGAGCAGACGTACTTGTAAGTCCCGGGCTTCGTGAACGTGAACGAGAACGTGTCGCCCTGATCGAGTGCGCCCGACCGAAACGTCCCGTCAACACTGACTACGGTGTGCGGCTCGGCGTCGAGGTTTTTCCAGGTCACGCTCGTTCCGGGAGCGACGGTGAGCGCCGCCGACATGAACATGAAGGTCTTGATCTCGATTACGGGCGGCGCGGCGGGTGCCGCGACGACGGCGGCGCTCGCGAATGAGAGACACGTCGAAAGGATCGCCGCGCACACGCGGCGGGAGAGCATCGGGGACATTTCGGACCTCTGGTTGAGTTTGGGTGCGATTAAGGCTCAGGCGAGCGTGCTGTCGGTGAGCGTCAGGTGACGGTGGGCGAGCGAGGCGCTCGTGATGCCGAGCGTCTTCAGGAGCTGGTCGGCAGGGACCGTCATCGGACCCGGCGCCGGGCCTTCGCCGGCCGCCGGCTGCGGGAAGGCCGTCGAGCGCGCGGTGTGGAACGTGATGTTGCCTTCGGTCTTCTGGATGATCTGGTGGATGTGGCCATTCAGGACCGTGACCGATCCGAACCGACGCAGATTCGCGAGCGCCGGCTCCGCGTCCGCCGTGCCCCAGCCCCAGGGCGCGTAGATCGTCCACAACGGCATGTGGGCAAAGACGACGATCGGTGTGCTCGACGACAGACCCTTGAGGTCGCTCTCGAGCCACTCGAGCTGCGCAGGGCCGAGCGCCCCGAGCCCGCCAGGCTGGAAATTGAGTACGTTGATCAGCGCAACGAAGTGCACGCCCTGATGGTCGAAGCTGTAGTAGCCGCGGCCGCCGGAGGCGCCACCGAAGCGCGAGAAGTATTCGCTGACCGTTGCGTCGGCGACGTCATGTTCCCCCGGGGTCGTGTGGAGTTCGCCGGCCTTCAACCCCTTGAGCAGCTCCGCGGCGAGGTCGAACTCGGCGGCGCGCGACAGGTGCGTGATATCGCCGGTATGCAGCACGAGCGACGGTGCGACCGGGAGCGCGTTGACGTGCTCGATCGTGAGCTTGAGCGTCCCGGCGACGTCGGGGTTCGCTTCCTTGTTGTACCCGAGATGGGTGTCGCTGACCTGCAGGAAAAGCGGAATTCCCGTCGTCGGGCGGCTCGCCGCGGTCGCAAGGTCGACGGGCGTCAGCAGACCGCCGGAAAGCGTAAACAGCGTGCCGGCACCGCCGAACGCCATGCACTTCAGCGCATCGCGGCGGGAAAAGGGTCGATCGTGGATGGACATGGCGCCTCCTCAGGGGTTCTGGGAGAGTAGACGCCGGACGCCCTGTGTTTATTCCCGCGGTGTGTCCTGCGGATTCGGCGCAAGAAGTCGGACGAGACCCCCGAGCTCATCTCCCACCGCGTCGGACGCCGCGCAGAAGTCGATCGAGTCCTGCTGCCAGCACACGACGTTGTAGCCGTTGCGATTGACCAGGGCCCGAGGCAGGCGTGCCCCGGAGTCGGGCCACGCGAAAACGTTTATGACATGTGCGCCGTGGCGATAGACGACGACGGCGGCGCGATGCCCGTCGATGTAGTCGACGCGACCACCGACGAGGCGATAGTTGTGCGCCGTGAAATCGACGACCGCCGGTGAGACGTCGGCGTGGCCGGCGAACCACGGCTTGACCGTGTGCCGGTCGCTCGACTCGACGTCAATCAGGCGGTCGGACAAGAGCGAGCGGATGTGCGCGCCGACCACGTCGTTCACGATCGGATCCGCGTTGCCCCGCTCCAGCATCGAGCTGACCGCGAACACAGCGACCGCTGCGGCGAGCGCGCCGCTCAGCGCGCCGGTCCAATAGCCCGGTTGCCAGGCCCGGGGGGCCTGCCGCGCCGAGAACGCCGGGTGGACGGGTGCCGTTTCGGCGCCGCGCAGCAGATCTGCGCGACGCTCCGGCGTGAGCCGGTGATAGGTCGCGCCCGTGCGGATCGTGGCCGCCGTCGTGGCCGTTTGCCGTCGGAGCGCTTCGCATGCCGGGCAATCCGCCAGATGCGATTCCATGCGGATCGCTTCCGCCGCGTCGAGCTCGCCGTCGGCATACGCCTGAACGAGGAGCGGTTCAGGACAGGGCATCGTCGGCTCCTCCGGTCGTACGCTGCCACTCGGATCTGAAGGCGGCACGCGCACGCGCGAGCCGCGACATCACGGTACCGACCGGAATGCCGGCGATGCGCGCGATTTCGTCATACGAGAATCCCTCGAGCTCACGCAGGACGAGTACCTCGCGAAACTCCGCCGACAGGCTACCGAGCACGGCGTCGACGCTCTGGGCCTGCTGCTCGCCGATCGCCTCTCGTTCGGGGTCGTCGGGGCTGACCAGCGCCGCCGGAACAGCCGCGCTCTCCGCGACCTCCAGCGGGTCGGTCAGCCGGCGGCGGACCGCCCCGCGTCGGGCACCTGATACGAACGAATTGCGGACGATCGTGAGCAGCCACGCCTTGGTGTTCGGTCCCCGCTGCCCCGAGAAATTCCGGAATGCCAGCAACAGCGCCTCCTGGACGACGTCCTCTGCCTCGGCGGCGGACCGGCACAACCACCGGGCGAGGTTGTAGGCCGCATCCAGGTGCGGCAGAGCCTCTTGCTCGAAGCGGATCCGCAGATCAGTCATGTCGGTCGGCGGAGCTCCGGAGCGCTGGATGGCAGCGACCCCTCTGCAGTGGACGCGCAGGGTGGCCGGTTTATTCCATGGGCGGGCGCGGGGCACGAACCCGGGATTCGGAGCCGTGCCACGGGGCATCCTAGCAGCCGGGATGCGCCAGAGGCCGCTGGCGGCATTTCGAGGCCCCGAAGTGCCAATCCGGGCCATCCGGGAGGCGAGCCCGGGTGCGCACAAGCTGGAAAAGCCCGCCTTCCGACCCCATGGTCGGCGGCTGGGTGGTTGAATAGCGGCCCCGGCCCGGGAGCCGGGACCTCGCAAAGGACGAATCGTGACAAAGGCACAGGGCCGGCTGCCCGCACTCTTTCTCGGCCATGGCACTCCGATGAATGCGCTCGAGTCGAACGCCTTCACCGACGCCTGGCGCACGCTCGGCGAGACGCTGCCGCGGCCCCAGGCGATCCTGGCCGTTTCCGCTCACTGGTACACGCGAGGGCTGTTCGTAACGGCGAACGAGCAGCCGAGAACCATCCACGACTTCGGCGGATTCCCCCGCGAACTCTTCGAGGTGAGTTACCCGGCGGCGGGTGCGCCGGCACTCGCGATCGAGGTCGCGACCGCGCTCGCTGCGGACGGCGCGGAGCTCGCCGACAACTGGGGACTCGACCACGGTACCTGGTCGGTGCTAGTGCACATGTACCCCAAGGCCGACATTCCCGTCGTGCAGCTCAGCATCGATGGCCGGCAGCCGCCGGCCTATCACCGCTCCATCGGGCAGAAGCTCGCGGCGTTCCGGGACAAGGGGATTCTCGTGCTCGGCAGCGGCGGCATCGTCCACAACCTGGGGCGCCTCGCGCGCGAGCGCGACGGTGCGACTCCCTCATGGGCAGCGGAGTTCGATGCGTGGGCGCGAGAACGCGCGATTGCCGGTGACAGTGCGGCGTTGGTGGATTTCGCCTCGCGCGGAGATTCCGCGCGGCTCTCGGTGCCGACTCCAGAGCACTACCTGCCGCTTCTTTACGTGCTCGGGGCCCAGCAGCCGGGCGAGTCGGTCACCGTGCCCGTCACGGGTTTCGACCTTGGGAGCCTCAGCATGACATCGATCATGGTCGGGGCGGTGTCCTGATGGACCTGCGTTACGAGCACCTGATCCGGATAAACGACGGGGGGGAGCCGTCGATCGCCGTGCTGTCACGCGCCGAGCTGTGGCGCGGGATTGTGCTTCGCGCCGCGCGACCCGAACTTTTCGATGCCGGCATCGACGAGACCCGCATGCTGTCGGAGACGCGCTCGCAGATGGTGCGCGAAGTCAGGCGCGGCAGCGCGGTCGTGACCGAGCGGGTCGACCTCGTGGCCGAGACTGCGGCGACGCTCACGGTTGTCTCCGGGACGAGTCTCGCCGGCAGCACGCTTGAGCTTCGCATCGAGGAGCCGGCACCGGCGGCGCTGTTCGTCCGCTTCATCTACGAACTGCGCGGTGCGGACGTACCCGAGGCCGAGGCGGAACGGCAGGCGCTCAAGCAGGCCTATTATTTTGCCGACATCGAGGCGGTGCAGCACATCCGCTCGATTGCCGAACGCGAACGCGCGGAGTCACCCGCGCGCCCGGTGACGGCCGAGTCGGCCGGGCACTAGCTCGCTCGCCTCAGGGCGTCGCCGCGCCCGGTGCGCGCGAGAGGAGTTCGAGGCCGATGGCGTGGCGCTGCTGGAATCCCTTCCAGACGGTGATGCCGTTCGCTCCAGGGCTCAAATCGGCGTAATGCGCAGGACCTGGCGGCGGCCATTGCCCGGTGCTGGCCTCCGGGACCGGAACATCGAGGTAGGCGGCGCGGCTCGCGTCGTCCTTGACGTATCGATCGAGGAACGCGGTGATCATGTGCAGGTTGATCGCGATGATCCGGTCCTTCCGCCACACCGGATCCTCGAACCAGTCGAGGTCCCAGAGTCTCTGCCGCATCGCCTCCGGCGCGGAATTGAGTCCGATCGCGTGGCCGCCGCTGCGGTACGTCAATAGATAGCGCTGAGCGCCCGTCGCGGTGTCGAAGATCAGGCGAGCTCCCGTCGCGTAGTCGACCGTGCGGTCGTTGTCGCCCGCGATCAGGAGGAGCGGTGCCCGGATAGCGCCGATTCCGTCGTGGCCCCAGGCGGCCAGCGATCCGCCGCCAGCCGGCGCGAGCGCGACGACCGCCTTCAATCCCTTGACGCGCACGTCCTCGAGCGCCGTGCCACCGCGGGCGTAGGGCCGGATCACCCCGCCAGGCACGAGATGTCCGAGCGGCCCGTCAGCATCCAGCGGCGCCCCCGCCACGGTCAGTACCGCGTAACCGCCCATCGAGTAGCCGATCAGCGCGACGCGCGCCGGATCGATGCGGCCGTCCAGACTCCACGTGGCCTGCAATGACTTCGCGACGAATGCCGTATCGAGCGGCCGGCGCAGGAGTACTTCCGGGAATCCCGTCCGGTCCGTAATCGGCGGATCCTCATGGCGGATCGCCGCGACGACGTAGCCCTTCGAGGCGAGGTTCTCGGTCAGCCAACTCATCGCGACGGTCGCGTTGCTGTAGCCGTGCGACACGACGACGAGTGGGTATCGCCCCTTGATGGGCGCCGCGCCGCGAACCGCGATGCCCGGCACGGAGAAACGGGCCGGTTCCGCCGGCGGCTCGGACGGCAGAGTTGCGGTGTAGGTTTCGGGCGTACTACCGGCCGGGAATTCGGCGGGATACCAGATATCGACAGTCAGGTGCCGGTCGCGCTTCGGCGGAGTGCCGGAGGCAGCGTCGTGCGCATGGAGGTCCACCTGGTCGTGCTGGATGAACTCGACTGTGCGGACGCCGACGCCGAGTGATCCGAGTCGCGCCAGCTCCGGAGCATCCACGCCCGGGCGACTCGGCGGTTCCGCGCCCCAGGCCGTGAGCGGCGCCGACAGGATCATCAACGACAGCAGCAACGCTCGCACGGCCATGTTCGTCTCCTGCCCGGGTATCGCTCGCACGCGTCGGCGAACCGAGTCGCACAACGCGCATGAACGGGCCCCCACTCTAGCAAGCCCGCGAGGCCTAGCGCTTCAGCCAATGAATCTCGCGTGCGGTCTCGGGGCCGAGCACGCATTGCGTCAGTGACTCGGGCGTCTCCTGCTCGGTCGGCGAGAGCGCGATACGGCCTGCCATCAGCTCCGCGAATTGCTGCGGATAACGCGGCTCTTGTCGAGGGTCGCCGTAGCCGACCGGAAAGATCGGGGCGTCGGTCGCCGGATCGTATTTGTCGGTGGCGCCGAGCGTGTGCAGGAACTCGTGGCCGATCACGACGTTATTCGTCGCGCTCATGCGCGCGAGCGCGAACACATTGGCGACCCCGATGAGCCCCTTCTCGAGACCGGCCGAGTGCGGCACCCGCGGCGTGAGTGCGGGATCGTGATAGACGACGAAAATGCGAATCGGCGGTGCCGGACCCTGCGGCGCCGATCCGTGACGCCACGCGTAGTAGCGCAGCGAAAGACTCCACCACACGACCGGCAGAACTCCCGAATGCTCCGGCGGCGCCGGCGGGAGCGGGGTGACGGCAGGATAGAGCTCGACGCGGACCGGCGAAGTCAGCGGCAGTCCGTAGATCTTTGCCTGCTCGCCGAAAAAGCTCTCGAGTGCCGTGAATTCGCGACGGTCGAGGTGTGCGACGTAGTCCCGCGTGACGGGACTGTCATCGCCCGCAAGCGGAAAGATGCCGACGTAGAGCGACTGGCGCCACGCGTGCACGCGACGCTGCTCGAACCACGTGCCGCTTGCAACGAAGGCGAGGACGAGCAGCAGGACGGAAACGCGCAGGATTTTCCACATCTTGCGGCGCGTTCCGTCGACTGCGGCCGGCTTACTGGATCGCGCCCAGATAGTCGTTCTTGCCGACGTCCACGCCGTTCGACCGAAGCAGTGCGTAGGAGATCGAGATATGGAAGTAGAAATTCGGCAGCACGAACTTGCGCAGGTAGTCGCCCCCGCTGAACTTTAGCGTCGATCGCGGGAACTGCAGCACGATCTCGCGCGTCTCCGCGCCGTCGAGTTGGGCCGGCTTGACGGTCGCAATGAACGCCAGTGTCTTCGCGATGCGTGCCTTGAGGTCGGCGATCGTCGTCTCGGAGTCCTCATGCTTCGGGATCTCGATGCCGGCGAGGCGACCCGCGGCGCCCTTTGCCGTGTCGCACGTGATCTGCACCTGGCGCGCGAGCGGGAACATGTCCGCGATCAGACGCGCATCCGCCAGGACCTTGGGCTCGATCTTCTTGGCTTCGGCGTGGGTGGTGGCCTTGTCGAGAAGGGCGGAGAGATTGGTCAGACCCAGCGTCAGCGCCGGAATCGAGTGGTCATAGAAAGTGGCGGACATTCGGACTCCTGGTGGTAGGGACGGCCGCGTATCAACGCGGCTTGCGGAACAATAGTGCGAACTTGTCGGTGTTCTTGCCTTTCATCTCCGGCGCGAAGAACGGCTTGGTGCGGTCGTCGTCCGGATTTCTCAAGAGCTGGCTTTCCGCCTCGAGCTTGAATCCCGCCGCCTGCATCTTCTGCTTGACGAGTGCCTCGTCGATGCGGTGCTGGCCGCTCACATCCCGCGCAAAGCTGTCGCCCGTGCCGGCCGGGGCCGAATGATCGACGATGGCAACGAAGCCGCCTGGCTTGACCGCGTCGTAGATCTGGTGGATCACGCCGTCCACGTTCTTCGAGAGCCAGAAGAAGTCATGGAAGACGTCGTTGGCGATTGCGCCATCAAAATGCGCCTTCGGCAGTTCCAGCGCGTCGAGCGAACGATCCCAGCGTTGCACCGTGGGAAGCCTGCCGCCCGCGAGCCGTGCCGCGATCTGCTTGTCCGACCACTTGGCGAGAAACTCGGGCGGGTTCTGCGCATAGACCTCGCCGGTCGGACCCGCAACGCGGGCCTCAAGTTCGGCGTACCAGCCGCCGCCGGTAAAGAGATCGAGAATTTTCATGCCGGGCGCGACACCGAAGAACGCGAGCATTTCCTTGGGGTGCCGCGCGGCATCGAGCTTGCGGTCGTCAGCCGGCCGCGCGGTTGCATCGACGGCGGCGTCGATGGCGGCACGATCGACCGCCGGCGCGGCGGGGGGCTTGTGCCCGCAGGCGGCGATCAGCGCGATGGTCGCGAAAATGAAGGCAAATCGACCGACGGTCGCAACTTTCATGGCTGACTCCCCGGATCGAGCTGGTGGCGGGGCCACAGTGTGCGAAGTCTGTGCGGCGGTGGCAACCGTTTCATCGGCGGGCAGACGCATGTGCAGCAATTCGACGAATGGCTGACGCTTTAATCTGCGCATCGGCACGCGCGGGCGAGTTGGGTTGATGCGGGACGCGCCAGTCCGTACAGTCTGAGCGCGGCGCCGGATGGCCCCGCTGATCCATGCCTCGTGACCCGGCAACCGGGTTCCGGTGCGCGAGCTGACCAGGGAGACGTGCATGTCGTTGGGCGAGCCGAGGGATCATGCGCTGCCCACGGCGGTCGGGATCGGCCTCCTGATGATCGGCGCCGGGCTGGTCGGCATGACGGCGGGCGACTTGCCGGGAATCGCGGTTCAGCTCGCCGCGCCGCGCTGGCTCATGGGCGTCATCGGCGGCACCTTAGTCGGTTGCGGCTGGCAGGCAGCGCGCAGTCGCTTCCCGGGCCCGGCCCCACGACGGGCGCCGCCGTGGATCGAGCTTGTCTGGTTCGGCATCGGCGGAATTTCGCTCGCGTGGCTAAGCCAGCTGACACGCGAGGCGGACGGTGCGGGCGATGCCCTCTGGATCGGACGTGTTCTCAATGCCGCCGCACGCGTGCTGTTCGGCATCGGCATCGGAATCGTCGTCGGCTGGGCCGCCTACGAAGGTTCGGAGAGCCGTCGGCGCCAAAGCTGACGGCGGCCGGTGCGGCCGCCTCACCGGCGCTGTCCGAGATGCTGGTCGCGCGCCGCAGCCACTTCCATCAGCGATCGCTGCGCGCCACCAACAATCTACGGCGTTTCCTTGGGAGGCTCCTCGGGCGGACGGGGCGGCTGGCGCTTCTGCAGTTTCTCCTGCTGTTCGCGTTTCTTCTGAGCTTCGCGCTGCTTCTTGAGGTGCTGGTAGTTAGGCGGACGCAAGGATCCTCCGGTCGGCTAAGGGGGCTGACGCGATCTTAACGTGCGCGATCGGCGCTCGGCGAGCGTGCTGAGCAGGCGCGCCTATTTGCGCGCGATGGCGGATCCGGAGCCGTACCCCGGCGGGGCGCTCGTGGCCCACTCCGGCTGCGTCGACGTATCGGTGACCCGCGAGCGCGCGAGCCATGCCGGGACCGGCTTGCCAAGCGCAATCGCTTGCCGGATTTCCATCACCAGCGGGCCGACGCGCAGCGAGAAGAGTCGAACGACGTCGGCTGGCACCGAATGTCCGAACGTGTGTCGGTACGCACTGAGCGCCGACGAGAGGTCGTCCGAAACGTTGGGCGCGAGAGACATGCGTGCGAACTCCAGCCGGAATGACGAACGAAGCGCGGGTCGGTTCCGGGCAACGGTGCGAGGTCGCCACCGGGGCCGAGCTCGAATGCTCGACGTTGTTCATATCCGTTGTACACGCATTCCCACTGGGCTGCCGGGGTTTTGGCTGCACAAAGCACTGTCGGGTCAGTGCGAAGAGCCGCGCAGGGGCCCCGCCAGGGGCCCATCCCGCGCCGCCAATCAGGCGTGCCAGTCGCGATCCAGACGCCGAGCCGCCCAGAAGAGGATCGCGGCGGCGAGCAGATAGAGCAGCGTGTTTGCGACGATCGCGTAACGCAACGCTTCACCGGCGAAATGCGACTTGAGTGCATCCGACAGCGCGCCCGTGAGCAGCGTGCCGGCACCCAGACCAATCATGTTGTTAATGAAGAGAAAGATCGCCGATGCCGTCGCGCGCATGTTGGGCGCGACGAGCTGCTGCACGGCGGAGGTGACCGGACCTAGCCACGCGAGGCCGAGCGCGGTTGGCACGAAAAGAACGGCGATGCAGACGCCGAGCGTCGGCGCGAGTACGCCTGCGACGTAAAACGGCACGGCGAGGCAGAAGGCGATGGCCGGCACGCGCGCATACGCGGCCTTGCTCGTCCGCCCCAGTCGGTCGGCCGCGATACCGCCAAGGCCAAGGCCGACGATGCCACCGACGAATACCAGGAGGCCCAGGGCGCGCGAAGCATGCAGCAGGTCGACCGGAAAGCTTCGCACGAGAAATGCCGGCATCCAGAAGAGGAGCGCGTACCCCGCCATCGAGGCAACCGAGCAACCGAGTGCGAGTGCCCAGAAGCTTGGCTTCTTCGACAGTAGCGCAAGCACCGCGCCGGTCGTCGGTGCCTTGACAGTCACTGCACCGCTATCGAGGCCGCCGCGCAACGGTTCGCGTACCGTGAACGCAAAGATCGGCACGAGCACGAGGCCGGCGGCCCCGACGACCAGAAAAGTGGTGCGCCAGCCGAAGTAGGTTGCGAGGTATCCGCCCACCAGCATCGCGATGCCGCTGCCGATCGGAATTCCAAATCCATACGCAGCGAGCGCGCGCGCCCGCTGCTCGCGCGGAAAGTAGTCGCAGATGATCGAGTAGGACGGCGCCACGCCACCGGCTTCCCCGACTCCCACGCCGACACGGGCGCCGAACAGCTGCCAGAAGCCGTGTGCCGCGCCGCAGATCGAGGTCATCACGCTCCAGAGCGCAAGCGCCCCGGCAATGATCCGCGTTCGGACCGTACGATCGGCCAGGCGACCAATCGGGATTCCGAGCAACGTATAGAAGAGGGCAAAAGCAGTACCGCCCATCACGCCGAGTTGCGTGTCCGAGAGTCCGAGCTCGGCCTTGATCGGTACGGCGAGGATGCTGACGACCTGCCGGTCGATGAAGTTGAACGTATAGACGAGGATCAGCATGCCGAGCACGTACGCGCCGTAGCCGGCGCCCGTGGTCGGCGTCGCTGATTGTAGAGACCCGCTCAGGGCCGTCCCCACGTCGTTCGCATTATTAGTAGTGGGGTGGCCGTTCGAATTGCGTTGCCCCGTCACCGGCCCCACCCGCTGCGGCGCCAACGCGCTCGGCGAGTGCGGTCAGGCGGGCCCGAAGCTCCTCGATCTCGCGACGCTGCCGGTAAACCTCATCGCTCAGCTCGGCGCCGGCGCGCTCGAGGAATGCGACCTTGGTCTCGAGCTGCTCCATCGGGTTGTGAGTCATGCGTCAATCCTCGCCACCGGGGCACCCTCATACCGCACCCGCGCATGCGGGAGCCGCTGGCGCGCAGAGTACACGGCCTGCGCAGCGGTGCCGCCGAGACCCTCCCCGCCGGGGTCTCGAGAGGTCCTCGACCGTTACCCCGAAAATCGCGCATAACGCCTTGACATATCACGGAATAAGGCCCGCTTGGAGGGGGTTGCGGCGGGAGGCGGAAACGAGCCGCCGTTCGTTGACGCCGGCGCCGTAACCCCGGTAGTCTGTTTGAGCGCCGATTTGAAGTTCAGCTTGCGGGCGCGTAAGAAATACGGCTAAAGCGACACGGGACGTCAAAGTCCGTCGCTTGTCGGTTCTTTCCGGCGCCCTGGCGCCGCCCCCGCAATCTGAAGTTTCCCGGCGCTTGTGTCCATGCCGCACAGGTGCTCGATGACCAATGTCGCTTTCGCGATGCCCACGCCGCTCCTTTCGCGCAACTGCGCCGTGAGGTGGCTGCCGTGAACAACATACTCAGTGAACTGCTGACGCGGCGTCCCTGGCTTCTGGCCGACGGTGGCATGGGGAGCGGCCTCTTCGAGCGCGGCCTCGAGTCCGGTTACGCACCGGAACTCTGGAACGTCGAGCATCCCGACCGCATCGCGGACGTCCACCGCTCCTTCGCGCTCGCGGGCGCAGACATCGTCCTTACGAATTCCTTCGGCGGCACTCGGCACCGGCTGAAGCTCCACAAGGCCGATGGCCGAGTCGACGAGCTCAACGAAGCCGCCGCAAAAGTGGCGCGGGCGGCTGTCGCGTCGGTCCGTCCGGGCATCGTGATCGCCGGCAGCATCGGTCCGACCGGCGAAATCATGGAGCCGCTCGGCACGCTGACTCACGACGAGGCGGTGGCCGCGTTTGCCGAGCAGGCCCAGGCGCTCGTGCGCGGTGGCGTCGACGTGCTCTGGATCGAGACCTTGTCTTCGGTCGAGGAGCTCGACGCCGCGATCGAGGGCGCCAAGACCACCGGCGCGCCGATCGTGTCGACGTTTTCCTTCGACACGAACGGTCGCACGATGATGGGCATCACGCCGGCACAGCTGGCGGACATCCATCGCCGCACCCACATCTACGCGTGCGGAAGCAATTGCGGGACGGGGGCCTCCGAGCTCGTGGCGTCGATCGTCAACCTGTCAAAGGCGTCCGATCCGGATGCCGTGCTGGTTGCCAAGGCGAACTGTGGAATTCCCCGCTATGTCGACGGGGCGATTCGGTTTGACGGCACGCCGGAGCTGATGGCGACCTACGCGCGGCTCGCACTCGACTCGGGTGCGCGCATCATCGGCGGCTGTTGCGGGACCACGGCGGAGCACCTGCGATCGATGCGGGCGGCGCTTGAGACCCACACGCGCGGCGAGCGCCCGAACGCCGACACGATCGAGGCGTTGCTCGGCCCGATTACCGCGGGAGCGCGCGCGCAGCTCGATCCTGCTGCGGCCAAGCGTGCAGCAGAGGCTGCAGCAGCCGCCGGCACCGAACCGGGAGCACGGGCGGCATCGCCGCGTGCGCGGCGAGCACGGCTCTAGCGCGAGCGGCGCCGGGCGATAGCGTCATTTGGTGTGAAAGCCGAGCGGCGCGGCGCCCGTCGGGATAGAATCCGCGCCGTTCGCGACGCTCCCCGGTGGACGCGCTTCCAGGCCCCGCGGAACTAGCAGCGGCCGCCCCGAACATCGACGCCCTTCCCGGTCGGGACGTCATTCAACTTGACCGGCCGTTCAGCCGTACACGCGCGCCGCGCGCTCCCAAGGTTCCCATGTCCGCCAGTTTTGCCGCTCTCGGCCTTAGCGCCGATTTGCTCGCTCCGCTCGTTGCCTTGGGCTACGAGGAGCCAACCCACATCCAGCGAGAAGCGATTCCGCTCTTGCTCTCGGGTCGCGACATGCTCGGACAGGCGGCGACGGGCACGGGCAAAACCGCTGCATTTGCGCTGCCGTTACTGGCTCGCCTCCCGGAAGGCAACGCCCGTCCGCACCATCCGGGCGTTCTGGTACTCGTTCCGACCCGCGAACTCGCGAACCAGGTAGCGGAGGCGTTTCACCGCTACGGCAGCAATGCCGGGCGCGTGGTGCTGCCCATCTACGGTGGACAGGACTTCCGCCGGCAGGTGCTCGCGCTAAAGCGCGGCGCGCACGTCGTCGTCGCCACTCCGGGCCGCGCCCTCGATCACCTGCGCCAGGGGACCCTGAACCTGTCCGGGCTCGGCGCCATCGTGCTCGACGAGGCGGATGAGATGCTGGACATGGGGTTCGCCGACGACATCGACACGCTTCTCAATGAAACGCCGGACGGGTGTCAGGTCGCGCTCTTCTCGGCAACGATGCCGCCGCGCATCGCGGCCATCGCCGCCACGCACCTGAACGATCCGGCGCGAGTACTAATTCCGCGGGAAACCACCGCGCCGGGCGACGCGCCGCGCCTGCGGCAGGTCGGCTATGTCGTACCGCGTGCGCAGCGCCTGGCGGCTCTCGGCCGCATCCTCGACGTTGAGTCGCCGCGTCTCGCTCTCGTGTTCTGCCGGACCCGCCTCGAGGTCGACGAGTTGGCGCGCACGCTCGCCGGACGGGGCTTTCGCGTCGAGGCGCTGCACGGCGGAATGTCGCAAGACCAACGCGAGCGGGTCATGAAGCAGGCACGGGCGGGCCTCGTCGACCTGCTCGTTGCAACCGATGTCGCCGCCCGTGGGATCGACATCGGACATCTCTCGCACGTCGTCAACTTCGGGGTGCCCGAGTCGACGGAGACGTACGTGCACCGGGTCGGCCGCACGGGCCGCGCCGGGCGAGAGGGCGTCGCGATCACGATCGCCGAGCCGCGCGAGCAGCGCCTCGTCCGCAATATCGAACGGCAGACCCGACAGCCGATATCGCTCGAGCTGGTGCCGACCGTGAACGACGTGCGTGCGCGCCGGCTCGAAGGCACGCGGATTGCGCTCCGCGAGCGTCTGGAAGCCGGCGATCTCGAGCGGTTCCGTGGCGTTGCCGACCAGCTCGTGGGGGAGTTCGACCCGCTGGATGTGGCGGCCGCCGCCATCGCCCTGGCACACGAAGCCGAGGCGGGGCCCGATGCACCGGACGAGCCCGATGTTTTTGCAAACGCTCCTCCGCGCGACGGGGCGGGCCGTGATCGATTTGAAAAAGGCCCGCGTCAGCCGCCGACGGGCACGACGGGCCCCGCAGGCGCGCGCGAGCATCGCGAACCGCGGCGCAGCTCCGAGGGGATGATCAGAATCCGCGTGGGCGTCGGACGGCGGGGCGGCATCCGTGCCGGCGACCTCGTCGGCGCGATTGCCAACGAGGCGGGCATCGATGCCAAGGCGATCGGCGCGATCGATATCGCCGACAACTTCTCGCTGGTCGAGGTAGACGAGGCAGTCGCGGACCGCGTAATTGCAGCGCTATCGCGCGTCTGGCTCAAGGGCCAGCGAGCACAGGTGTCTCGGGAGTCCGATAGTTCCGGTTCCCTGTCGGGACCCGAGATGAGGCGGCCGAAGCCGCACCGTGGAAAGCCACGGCAAGCGGGACCGCCCGGAAAGCCGCCGCGCGGCCCGCGCCACTGAGCCGGGCGCGGCCCTCGCAATGAACCGCTGAGCGGCCGTTGCCGGCCGCGGCCGACCTCAGGCGACGGCTGAGAGCGGCGCGCCGCGAACCAGCAGCGGTGCGTCGATCACGTGGATGAGTCCGTTCGATGCAGCGATGTCGCGGCCGACCACTTTCGCGCCGTTGACCGTAATCGCAGCGCCCTTGACGACGATGGCCAATGCCGAGCCCTCGATCGAGCGGATCGAACCCGTCTTGAGCGCGGTCGACGCCAATGATCCCGAAATGACGTGATAGGCCAGGATCATCTTGAGCTTCTTCACGTCGCGCAGCAGTGCCGTGAGGGCGTGCGGGGTCAACCGTCCGAAGGCTTCGTCGGAGGGAGCGAACAACGTGTAGGGCCCGGGGGTTCGTAACGTGTCGATGAACGCGGACGCCTTCAGGGCGCGGAGCAACGTCGTGAAGTTGCCGGCGCCGGCCGCCGTGTCGATGATGGTCTTCATAGGTGAGGTGTCCTGGGCGCGCGGGGAGCGCCAGCCCTCCTATTATGCGCCCGATGAGCCCCGCGTGCCGCAAAAGCCTGAAAAAAGGCGCGCGCGGGTCGATGGGGGAGCAGGTCGGACGCGTTGACAAAGGGGCCGCGGGCCGGAGCCATGTCGTGTCCCGCGAGGCGGCGTGAAGCGTGTCCCGCGTCGGGCGCGATATCATCCAATGGCCGCGGGTCGACCCCCGGGCGACCGGCGTGACCGGGTGACGGGCGTGCCACTGCCTTGCGGAGAGATTCGTGTCCGACCCGACCGAAATATCACGGCGCTCGTTCCTGCTCGGTGCTTCAGTTGCGCTCGCCTTGCCTGACATCAGCGAAGGGGCCGCTCCCGCCATGGATTCGCACTATTCGAGTCTCGGTGCCGTCGAGGCGGTCTTCAGGATGGCGCGCGGCGACATCAGCGCCGAGACGTATGCCGCGGCGCTGCTCGAGCGCTGCGCAGCCGAGCGCGACCTCAACGCGTTCATCTCGCAGGACGCCGAGCGGGTTCTCGAGCAGGCGCGGGCCTGCGACTTGCGGCGCCGGAGCGGCGCGGCGGCTGGACCGCTCTTCGGGCTACCGATCCCGGTGAAGGACAGCGTCAATACCGCCGAGTACCCGACGACGGCCGGCACCCCTGCGCTCAGGAACTTTCGGCCAGCAAAAGACGCTCCGGTGGTCGACGCGTTGCGCCGTGCGGGCGCAATCGTGCTCGGTAAAACCAACCTTCACGAATTGTCCTACGGCTGGACCAGCAACAATCACGCGTTCGGAGCGGTGCGAAATCCATACGACCGCCTTCGAATTCCGGGCGGAAGCAGCGGCGGCACCGCGGCGGCGATTGCCGCACGCATGGCGCCGCTCGGCGTTGCCGAGGATACGGAGGGTTCGATCCGGGTTCCCGCAGCTTATTGCGGGATTGCTGGATTCCGGCCCACGACTGGCCGCTATTCGACGCGGGGCTGCGTGCCGATCTCGCCGCTCTTCGACCAGGTCGGCCCGCACGCGCGAGCGGTCGAGGACCTCGCACTCTTCGATTCGGTCGTGGCGAACGACCCGGCGCCGCTCGCGACAACTTCGCTTCGGGGCGCGCGTTTCGGTGTCGTGCGGGACTACTGGTTCAGTGACCTCGACCCGGAGGTCGAGCGCCTGACGGAGAACGCGCTCGATCGACTGCGCCACGCCGGCGCTTCGATCGTTGAACTCGAGCTCCCGGGCCTCGAGGCACTGATCGACCTGACGACCGATCAGGTCCAGAACCACGATGTCCGGGTCGAGCTGCAGCGGTTCCTGCTCGAGTTCGCGGCGGGCATCACTTTCGATGACCTCGTGCGGCAGGCGAGCCCCGACATCCGCGAGGTCTTCGCGAGCGATGTCCTGCCAGGTGGGCCTGGATTCGTCTCGGAGGCCGTCTATTCGGCGGCCCGCGACACGCACCTGCCGGCTCTGCGACGTCTGTTTGCCGATTTGTTTGCGCGAAACGGAATCAGCGCGCTCGTCTTTCCGG